>CAMWXE010000038.1 GCA_947178145.1 uncultured Lachnospiraceae bacterium
TGGGATTTTCAATGTGACATTTGAGCCGGGATGCCGCAACAACTGGCATATCCACCATGCGGATAAAGGCGGCGGGCAGATTCTGGTCTGTGTTGCAGGGCGTGGGTATTACCAGGAAGAAGGAAAAGAGGCGCAGGAACTCCGCCCCGGAGATGTTGTCAATATCCCGGTCGGTGTAAAGCACTGGCACGGCGCGGCAAAAGACAGCTGGTTTTCGCATCTGGCGGTTGAAGTTCCTGGTGAGAACAGTTCCAATGAATGGCTGGAAGCGGTAGATGATGGGACATATAACAGTCTGATGTAAAGTCCGGATCAGCGTTATTGGTATGTGAAAAAGCAGAATGTTCACCAGAGGTTCATTTAAGCACTTAACAATGTTTGAAAGCCTTACTTTGCGAGGGCTTTCAAACATAAAATGGACGTAGGAGATATTCTGTATGTTTATCATATAAAACGGCATTTACTGCACCGGCTAATAAAATAATTCTCTGATAATCTTTTCCGCGCACTCGTCTGGGCGATCGATGCTCGTATCAACCCTGGTACGATACTGAATGTTTTCAGCCATCAGTGCATACTGTTCCTGCGATTGTGTTTCATATCTGTCTCCGCGGGCAATATTGCGCTGTCTGCAGAGATCCAACGGGCAATATACTTCTACGATATCAAGCGGATTATTTCTTAAAATTTCTAATAACTGATGATAATGAGGCCGGAGTTCTTCCCTCTCAACCAGTATCCCGTCAATCAGCACATTTTTCCCCATATCGGAGTATAGTTTTGCCGTGTGATACATCATAATGATTACTTCGCTAAGATATTTCCAGTAATTTTTGCGAAGATAGTTCTCACCAACCATTTCCTGAAATAAGTCGTTGGCGACAACATAAAAAAAGATATCCTCCCGGTTTTGAAGTGACGCAGCAATAGACGTTTTCCCTGCACTGGTAACACCGTTCAAAAAAATGATTCTTCCCTTTTCCATATTCCATACCATTCCTTTTTTCTTTTAGGAGCTGTAGAAAAATAGGTGATGCAGATTGCGCAGGATATTTCTTCGAGAGTGCAGTACAAAAAACGCAGGCGTAGTGGGCTACGGCGAGGCTTTTTGTGCTGTGCTATCGGAGAAATAGACAAGTCAAGATGCGTCAGTTATTTTCCTACAGTTCCTTAGTATATCATGGACACAGTTGCCTGTCATTCTCATATGATAATCGAAAAAAACAAGAGAAATCCGCAGCATGAATTTCTCTTGTTCCATATTAGTTCTTTTTCATTTCGCCGATAATCCGATAGATACTCTTATCTGAGAGATAGTATTCTGCAGCCAGTTTGGAAACCTGTTCACCCTGCAAAAACAGTTCGTAGATCTCCTGATTTCTTTGGTATAACTCAAGTTTGTAGCTGCTGCAAGGACTATTTGTCTCGGGTATTTTGGGTATATACAGATTTACACCGTTTACATATTTTTGAATTTCTTCCACCATCTCTTCTGGCAACACGGATGCTGCATTGATATAGCTCATATATTCTCCTTTCAATCGTAAACACTGATTAAAACTGATTAAAAAGAGAAGCGCTATACTGACAAAAGGTTAAAGGCAGACACCTCGCATAAAAGTAACCATATTGTGATACACTCCTTTCATTAAGTTATCTTTTTTTATTTTATCAAAAATGTACTGCTGCGTCTACTGCTTATTTCAATGTGACCTGCCAAAGTTTACACCTACGCCAAAGTAGCGGGAATCATGCGCCAAAGTGCTAAAAGCTTTAGCTTTTTCCTTTAAGCATTTTGTGTGCAAAATCTGTTATAATTCACACCTCAATAACCTATAAGCTGACGAAAACTGGCGTCATCATTACTCTGTGAAATATCTAGGCTGTTTCACTGTTCTGTAGATAGAATTCTTGATTCAGGGCATTACCTGTCCAATGAAAGTATCGGCATCATAATCCATGAAATTAAAAAATTTAACCGTACGTGACATGGAAGAAACCGTATATGACATTTCTATCCTGCAAAACTCCTCTGTTGCCGAATATTATTTTATAAGTTGCAAAATAATGGTTCTTTTCGATATTATAATAGATACATCTTGAAAGCAGCCGCAAAGTTTCTTGCGCTGACAATATTGGAGAGGATGCTGCAAAACGTAAAAAGGAGGTTTTATATGAAAGCTGGAAGTATGGAAGGATTGATTGGGGCAAGTCTAAATATGAAGCTGACGCGCACTCCCATGCGGGTATTTAAGGAGGCAGAGCGCAAGGGAGACACCGAAGTGATGAAGCGCGCTATGGGGTATGTCACAGAATTTCAGGAGAAAGCGCATGAGTGCAGTGACAGGGCGCAGGAAGAACTTGCAAAAGAGCTGAAGGAAGAGCGCAAAGAGCAGGAAATCAGGCGTGAGCAGGCGCAGGAGCGCAAGGAAGAAACAAAGAAATATGTGGAAAAGATACAGGAAAACAACAAGGCGGATACTCCGAAAACAGACAGCGTAGAAATCAGTGAAGAGGGGAAGATCGTGCTGAAAAGCGATTTCCAGACAGAAGACACTGCCCCCAAAGCGGAAAAAACAGATGTAAAAATGTATACGGACGAAGGAAAAGCAAAAGCGCTGGATTCTGTAAAGGAAGATGTGAGTCAAAAGATTGATATAACTGTTTAAGCTTTGGCGATACCGCTGCTCTGTAAAATATCCAGACTGTTTTCTTGCTCCGCAGACAGAATTCTTGTTGAAAAAGAAGAAAGATACGATATAATGATATTGTAGAGATGGAGAATAGGTACGGTGGTTGAATGTATCTAAGATCCTAAGGAACTAGTTTGAAGGCATTGCGGAGAGGCGTAATGCAGCGGAGCGCAGGATTCAAAAAAGGGGATAGGGGAATGAGCAGGATTCAATTAATTGAGCCGACAATGGAGTACGCAGAAGACATCTGGCAATTCCGGCAGGAAGTGATGGATTCGAACGATAAGGACAAGTTTGCCGGGTGCGGAAATTTAGAACAGTGTTCCTCTGCCAGGGAATGGATTGATACGATGCGCCTGTATAAGAACACGGAAACGTGTCCACAGGACAAAGTTCCTTCCAGCATTTTTATTGCAGTGCGGGAAAGGGACAACCGGATTGTCGGAATAATTGATTTGCGCCATCATATCAATCATCCTATTTTGGGGACATGGGGCGGGCATATGGGATATTATGTTCGCCCGTCGGAGCGGAAGAAGGGCTATGCCAGGGAAATGGTCAGGCAGAATTTGCAGCACTGCAGAGCCTTGCATATCAATAAAGTTCTGATTACCTGCGATGAGGACAATTTTGCCAGTGAAAAAACGATTCTCGCAAACGGCGGTATCTTTGAGAAATGTATAGAAGTGGATGGAGATCTTATTAAGAGATACTGGATAACCCTGTCAGTATAGCAGAGGGGGCTGGATTGCCCGGGCTACGATTCGGGGAAAATTTTTAATGCTTAATTATTTTGTGATTATCACGAGGGAAGATCTGCCGAATCTTCCCTATTCTGTGGAGGAAATTTACGGGATACACACGGCGGGAAAGTATCATGACATGAAAAAGGTATATAATGCGTTTTATCGTTTATATAGTGTGGAGGAATTATCAGGAAAAATAAGTCCCAATGAAATTATTGTCGAAGATTCTAACTCGGGATATGAATTTTTTGACTATGTCTGTAAAGAGAAAGGAATTTTGTGCGGGAATGCAGGTGGAAAGTCCAAAATAATAGATGTCTTACGTACATCGAAGGGAGAAAGTGTACTCGCTGTCAGGAATTTTTTAGCTGGGAGCGCTTTTTCACAAGTGTGTTGGTGCAGTACACAAAGAATACCTATTTATACTATACAAAACATAGGTTGAATAAGGCATACTTTCACGAAAAATCTAAACGGGCGATACTAGAAATAATGGAAAGGGTAGTAGAGTTATCATGATTAAAGTAGACCTGGTCACTGGTTTTCTCGGTGCTGGAAAGACGACCTTTATCGAAAAGTACGCAAAGTATCTGATGGAAGCGGGGCAGAAGATTGCTATACTGGAAAATGATTTCGGCGCAGTCAATGTGGATATGCTGCTGCTGCAGGATATCGCGGGCCAAAACTGTGAGCTGGAGATGATTGCGGGAGGCTGTGACAAGGACTGTCACTACAGGCGCATGAAGACAAAGCTGATTTCCATGGGAATGCGCGGGTTTGACCGCATTTTGGTGGAACCGTCCGGAATCTTTGATGTGGACGAATTTTTTGATATTCTGCACGATGAGCCGCTTGACCGGTGGTATGAGATTGGAAATGTGATGGCGGTTGTGAATGCGGGGCAGGAAGAAGATTTGTCCGGGGAATCCAGGTATCTGCTGGTCTCGCAGATTGCAAATGCAGGGAAAATTGTTCTGAGCAAAACACAGGAAACACCGCCCGATAAGATTGCAAAGACCATCCGATATCTGAACCAGACAATGGAGCAGTTTCACTGTAAGCGCAGGTTTCAGGAAGTTACTGCAAATACCGATGTTTTGTGCAAGGACTGGGCCAAGCTGACTGCACAGGATTTTGAGGAACTGCTGCATTGCGGGTATGTGTCAGAGAGTTATGAGAAACTCTGGTTTGAGCAGAAGGAGGCGTTTGACTCCCTGTACTTCATGAATCTGCGCATGCGTGAAGAGGCACTCTGCAAGGCTGCGGAAAGTATCATGAAAGACACAGCGTGCGGACGGATTTTCCGAATCAAGGGATTTATGCCGACGAACGGAAATCAGTGGGTGGAGCTCAATGCCACGCAGGAAAATATTGTCGTCAGGCCAATCCGGACAGGGCAGGAGGTTCTGATTGTAATTGGGGAGCATTTGAATGAAGCGGCCATTCGGACTTATTGGGAGAGGGAACGTTAGCGATGTACAGAATTTTTATTGTGGAAGATGATGAAATGATAGCGGGCAGTTTGAAACGCCATCTGGAAAGCTGGGATTACGAGGTGGTCTGCGCAAGTGATTTTTCCAATGTTCTGTCGGAGTATGTCAGCGCTTCGCCACAGCTGGTGCTGATGGATATCAAACTGCCGTTTTACAATGGTTATCACTGGTGCAGTGAGATTCGAAAGATCTCCAAGGTGCCGATTATCTTTCTGTCCTCGGCGGCTGACAATATGAATATTGTCATGGCGGTGAATATGGGCGGGGATGACTTCATCGCAAAGCCGTTTGACTTGGATGTGCTGACGGTGAAGATACAGGCGATGCTGCGCAGGAGCTATGACTTTGTGAGCCAGAGCACAGTCCTGGAGCACAAGGGCGCGATGCTGAATCTGACGGAGGCGACACTGATATACGGCTATGAAAAGATGGAGCTTACCAAGAACGAGCTGCGCATTCTGCAGGTGCTTATGGAGAACAAGGAGAAGGTTGTGCCGCGGGACACACTGATGACAAGGCTATGGGAGAGTGACAGCTATGTGGACGAGAACACACTGTCGGTGAATGTGAACCGTCTGCGCAAGAAGCTGGAGAGCGTAGGACTTGCGGATTTTATACAGACCAAGAAGGGCATCGGGTACAGAATGGGATGAAAAATTTTGTGGCATATATTCAGGAAAAAATAAGGTGGCTTGCGGTAATCCTGTTTATTGCGCTGGTGATGACGGTGACAATGCTTTTGAACAGCATTCCGTTATGGGAAATAGGCTATGGGATGCTGCTGTGCGGCTTTGTCACAGCCGCAGCGATACTGACCGGGTATGGCAGGCATATGGAAAGCTTCCGCCAGCTGGAACAGATGCGGGGAAATATCGTGGCAGCGCCAGATGATATGAAAACGCCGGAATACATGTATGAAAGACAGTATCAGGACTGTATTCGTGCGATTGCACAGGAAAAGAACAGGCTGCAGAGGGAAATGATGGACCGGCAGCAGGATTTGTCAGAATATTATTCGATGTG
Source organism: uncultured Lachnospiraceae bacterium (assembly GCA_947178145.1). Lineage (GTDB taxonomy): Bacteria > Bacillota > Clostridia > Lachnospirales > Lachnospiraceae > COE1. Next base: position 5,956 of record CAMWXE010000038.1, read on the forward strand.
GGTGCATCAGATCAAGACGCCGATTGCCGCGCTGAAGCTTCTGATTGACGAGGAGATGCGTGCATGTCTTGACGAGGAAATGGATGTGTATCCTGATGGGGAAATGGATGCGTGTTCTGATGAGGGGAAGAGTGCATGTTCTGACGAGGACAGCATGGGAGAAAGTGACACGCGTGTCATAAATGTGCGGCAGAAGCAGAATGAGCTTTTCCGGATTGAGCAGTATGTGGACATGGCGCTGCAGTACACACGCCTTGGCGCACAGACAAATGATTTTGTGATTGAGAGTGTACTGATTGACGATGCGGTCAGGCCGTCGATTCACAAATATGCGAAACAGTTTATCCATAAACAGCTTCGTCTGACCTATGTGCCGCAGGGCATCAAGGCAGTCACGGATAAGAAATGGCTGGGATTTGTGATTGACCAGCTTTTGTCCAATGCTGTCAAATACACAAAACTGGGCGGGGTCACGATACAGGTCTTACATACCGCACAGCCAGAGGATGACGGTCGTGGTTTGGAGACCGCAGGAGTGCAAAAGCGCTGGTTTGGGGAGGCGCCAAACGCGGAAGAAAGCGTTCGCATTATAATAGAAGATACTGGCATCGGAATCAGTGCGGACGATCTGCCGCGTGTCTGTGAAAAGGGCTACACCGGCTGCAATGGTCATGCCGACCAGTATTCAACCGGAATAGGACTCTATCTGTGCAAAGCGATTCTTGACAAGCTTGGGCATGCGTTTGTCATTACTTCCGAGAAAGGGAAGGGAACAAGGGCGGAGATTGTGATTCATCATTGATTGCTTGTGGTACAAAAAACGTAGGCGCAGGAGGCAAAGGCATAAAGGGAAATGCCTTTCGACGAGGCTTTTTGCCAATTGCATATGCCCTTGCATATGCAATTGGCAATCGGAGAAATCGCTCAGTTAAGATGCGTCAGTTATTTTCCTGCAGATCCTTATGATCAATGTGTGCGGTCATCCTGTTTTAAGTTTGTCATATCCCATATCACAGGCTCTCCTATCTGTGTATAGTCATTCGGTTCTTTTCCGCTCTCCTCTGGAAATTCCTGCGCATATAAAGTGACAGTGACCGCTTTTGCGTCCGCTGGAATCCTTCCGGTTTCGACAATTTTCTCATTTAACAGATATCCGCCGTCCTTGTTACCCTGGATGACAGTGAATACGGCGGTTCTGCCCTGTTCATCCGTGGCAGTCAGTTTCAGCAGTAAGAGATTTCCTCCTGCGTCCGTGTTGGAGATGCGGTAAGTAATCCGCTGTTCCAGAGGATTGTCAGAGAGGGTGTCCAACGTGATAATCCTTCCATCTGATAGTACAAATTCGTTATCCAATGCCATCAATTTTGTGTCGGCGAGAAGCTCTAAGCCGTCTGCTTTGAATTTGAAATTCCAGTGTCCGCCGATGTCATCTTTTGCTGTGTGGGAATTGAAAGCGGTGAATTTGAGTTCATACGTATTTTCGTCGGAGAGGTCTGTACCGAACACATCATAGGAGAGTTCAACACCCAGACATTTGTTCTCATCATCTAAAAACCCCGAGCTGCCGCTGATTCCGCCGTATATTGGTTTTCCATTGATATATAAAGTGCCATCCAGACCAAACGAGTCATCGATTGGCTGTCCGTCCTCGCGCTGTACGGTATAACTGATTACAAGCGCTTCCTGGGCGGCGACGGCCTCCTGCAATGTGACAACATATCCCTTATCGCTTCTTGAAGTGTTGATGACCTCCGTGTATTGCGCGATATCGCCCTCCAGTCCAAGTGCGGTGCTTATGCTGTAGCTGATGTGTGAGATTGCCGCATGGACTTCCTCTGGAAAGACGGCTGTGGTGCCTCCGAGCAATAAGAGGCATGCTGCCGCTGCGACTGCGCCCCGGTGTGCTCTGACAGCGCTCCGCTTTTTGGCAGGGAGCATCGTTTGCTGTTCTTTCTGGATTGCTGCAAGGACTGTGCTCGCATACTGTTTTTTTGTCATCTCATCGAGTTCCTCCTTTATGACATTTTTGTCGGACAGACTGAGTTGGTTTGCAAAGCTGTACCACTCTTTTTTCATCATTCATTACCCCTTTCTTTTGGCAGCATAGGCACGCATTTTCTTTTTTCCGCGGAAAAGCCTTACATACAAGTTGTCCGTGGTCATGCCCAGTTCCGCGCTGACCTGTTCTGGGCTTTCCTCGTTTCCGTATATGCGGTAGAACAGTTCGCGGTCTTTGGCGCTAAGGCAGGACAAAAGCGCTGTTGTCTCCTCGGATAATTCTTTCTCAATCAGCGCATGCATCTGGGCGTCAATGCAGGAGACGCTGTCATGGGACTGTTCGAAATCTTGGTCCAGGCTTACGGTCTGGTATTCGCGGCTTGCCTTGCGCAGATAGTCGATGGCTTCCAGGCGTGCGATTCCTGCGATCCAGTTTTGGAAGCTGCCTTTGTTTTCATCATAGCTGTCAATATTTTTCCAGATACCCAGAAAGATGTCGTTCATGCACTCGTCAATCTTGTCTGGAAGTGCGGACAGCCGCTGCCGCACGATGGCGTGCAGATAACCGCCGTAGGTGTCAATGACATAGAGAATGCCCTCATCGTTCTGCTGTCGGATGAGCGCGATAAAATTTTTTTCATTTGCCTTCATAATACTCAAATCTTTCTTTTCATACTTTTTGTACCTCGAGACGGATTTCGGGGTCATATCTGTTAAAAATTACGTTTCCTCCTTATATCATACAATCCGTTATGGGGAAGGGAAATCTTACACTTTTTATGTGAATTCTTTCTCCCTTTTTCATATTGTGTACCTGATGATAAATGGATTATAATTATATTAGGAACTGTCAATAAATAACTTTTAAATAGTGCGCCGGATTTTTCTTCGAGAGTGGTGCTATTGGAGAAAAAGACAAGCAATATTAAAAGTTATTTTTGGACAGTTCCTTAGACTACAAAAACAAATATTTGCGGATATTACGATATATCGGCAGGTTTTAATCTGCAAAGGAGTATGCTTAGTAACTGTCAGGGAGGAATATGTAAATGAACAGTGAGTTAACCTGGATTGAATGCGACGGCGGGCCATATATATTAATCGAAAGCAGATACTTGGGAATATGGAAGGGCGAATCCGACGAAGCGTTTGAAAAAGCAAAGCAGTATTACGAAGAAACAGGACTTATGGAGGATTATATTGGAAAACTGAAAATAGGTTCGGGAAAATGTCTGATTGTGAGCGAGGACGCCGCTGCATGCGCTTGGATTTCCGATAATAATACAAGTGGTTTTTTGATAGGTGTCAATTACGTCAGTGAAGATTATGCTGATGGAGGAATCAAGGCTGACGCGCTGCTAAGTCAATTGAATAAAATTCCAGAGGAGCAGTTTCTTGACATCAATTTAACATATCAGGTGGCAGATCAGGAATTATACTTATTTGCAGCCTGTGACTTTGGGAACGACTGGATCTATAATTACGATAAGTTCAATCTGCTGCCAGGTGACTACTGCATTAAAATGATGGAAGAATATATTTATGATGGTTCAAGTCTGCTTTTGTTCAGATTTAGCAAGCAGGAAAATACAGGATACCAATAAAGGGGAAAGTCTAAGAGGGATAAATCCAGTTCTTTCAACATCAGTCTCATTTACGGTACCCATAGCTGGAGAATATAATTTTTACCTGATTGGAGCGCCCTCGGATACCATACGTGTTAAGGCATTTACAGTGATATAGTAACGGCATTTCAAATCAACCGGGAATCTGTACAAGGATTCCCGGTCTTTCAACGAAATATGTCCAACATGCTCAGGACTGTCCGACGGGCACTTTGAGCACCTGCCCGATCATCAGCAGATCGCTGGTCAGACCATTCAGGTTCATCAGCGCCTGCACAGTTGTATTGTATTGGTTGGCAATGCGCCAGAGAGAATCGCCTGCCTTGACGGTGTACTCTATGTAGGATGGTGCCTGTGACACAGGAATTGTCAGCACCTGTCCGATACGAATGAGATCTCCGGTAAGATTGTTCAGCTTGCGGATAGCTTCCACAGTGGTGCCGTATTTTCGGGCAATGAGCCAGAGGCTGTCACCGGCCTTCACCACATACTGGATCGTGTCAGGGGTTGGAGAAGGAGATGGTACATTCTGGTCCGCTCCCAGATACACGTCGTACAATGCCTGCCAGGTCAGGGGACCGACAATGCCGTCGGGATTCAGCTGCATAATCCGCTGGAATGCGATGACGGCCTGCTGTGTCCCGCTTCCAAAGATACCATCCTGCGCCGGAGCCGGAATGCCTGGATAATACTCTGCAGCCACATTGAGAAGATACTGCAGCGTGATCACATCCTGTCCGCGGGAGCCCTGGCGCAGCATGGAGGACGGGGGAACAGTTCCGATGCCGAGGGAGCTTCCCTCGCTGTCCAGTTCTGACAGTCTGGCGACAGCGGTGTAAATCTGTGAAATCTTATACCAGGTGGATTTTCCTACAATGCCGTCAGGTGCCAGATTAAAGACGTTTTGGAATTTTACGACTGCCGCCTGTGTACTTTCCTGAAACTGTCCTTCCGGGTCTGTGATAACAGGAATTGCCGGATAGTTTTTGCGGATGCGCGACAGCCAGGTCTGGATCGTCTGCACATCAAGTCCGGTGCTGCCTATTTTGAGGGAAGAACCGGGATAGGACGAAAGAATTCCGGTTTTAATATCGGTTTGTGCGATTTCGATGTCCTTTGGATAATAGGAGCGGAGGATATCGAGCGGGGCGAGTCCCTGGTCTGCCAGCGTGACAGTTCCCCACTGGGACAGTCCTGAGCAGGTGGCGGTGGTGCCATTGCAGAAAGAGGTAAAGTAGGGCGCAATCTGCCCCTGCCGGCGGACGTACTCGTCAAAAATATTGTCCACAATCCTGCTGATGGAGTCATAGATTGGCCTGCCATACACAAAGTACTGGTCGTAGGCGGGGCTGTTTGTAATGTCAAAACCGTAGCTGCGGCTGCGGTACCACTCTGTGTAAATCCGGTTCAGCGCGAAGGTGATAATCGCATAAATATTGGCGGTCAGGGCGGCCGCCGGCCATGTGGGATAGATCTCACTGCTCGCAACGTTCTTGACATAGTCAGGAAAAGATACCTGTACATTGGCAGCGGAAGCGCTGGGAGGTCCCAGGTGTACTGTTATGGGGTCAGGGATGACAACCTGACGCAAAACATAGGGCGCACCAGACGGACCTTCCTGGGAACGCGGTCCTGCCAGTGATACGGCGGGAGCGCCGACATAGATTTCCGCCTGTATAGGGGTTCGCTGTCTTTCCTGCATGGGGATGACGGAGATGGGCAGAACGGCCCGCTCCCCATCGTAAATGGGAATGTCCGATACATAGAGCGAATTGAACCCGGAAGCGCGTGCGAGTACGCTGTAGTTTGAGTAAGGAATGCCTGAATAGTAAGGGGATAGGGAAAAACTTTTATCCAGAGTCTCTAATGGGACTGTCCGTGTCTCCCCGTTTTCATCTGTGGTCAGCTCGTAGACACTTGCGCCCTGTGCGTCCATAATACGGATGGATGCGCCGCTCAAGGGAAGTGCGTCGTGGGCGGTTCGAGCCTGTATTGTCAGATAACCGATAGCCATATGGTTTGATTGCTCCAGTTTTTTTTATTTTATGATAAAATACGGCGGAGGTTACAGATGGGAGCAGGTTAATTTGTTAAATAATAAGGAACTGTAGAAAAATAAGTGACACATCTTGACTTGTCTATTTCTCCGATAGCACAGCACAAAAAGCCTCGCCGTAGCCCACTACGCCTGCGTTTTTTGTACTGCACTCTCGAAGAAATATCCTGCGCAATCTGTATCACTTATTTTCCTACAGTTCCTAAGTTTTGAAAAAATATCTTGACATATCAGTTAGACTGTGCTAACCTATTAAATGTAAGTAATACAAAACAGAAGTTTGATTAGACAAACATTCCTTTCTATCACTTATATCACACAGCCAATTAGTCAAAAAGAGCCTCTATTGTGTCAGCATATATGCTATCATAGAGGCTCTTCTTGCGCGGACGCAGATAATTATCCGGCGATACTGATTTCTAAGAGTTTTATTTTACAATGCAGTTTCGCTCTCAGTCCAACCATCCAATCCGGTTCATTGGAATATTCTTCGGCAACACAGCGAATCAGTCTCGCATAAGAATATAAATTGCAGAAGCGACGCATCAGCTTTAATTTTTCAGCATAATCTGGTTCCAGCGTCCGCACGCTTTGATACCCCCGCAGGAATGTATTTATCGCGCCGGACTGTCTGTCTGCGGGAATGTTTTCCAGCAGTGCATCGAGGGCCTGCGCCAGATCGACAAGAAAAAAGTGATACATGCTGTCCTCAAAGTCGATGGCAGTACAGCATTGGCTGTGTTCATTCCAAAATACATTATCCGGCTCAAAATCGTAATGAATCAGTCCAAAAGTATCACCTGTCTGCGGAAGTGCATTTAATGCGTGCCGGACAGCATCTAACTCTGCCAGCATTTTGCCTGGGGCACAGTATTCCTGCAGCACTTTTTCAATCCATAGCAGGACATCGCGATATGTCCATTTTCTGTTTTCCGGGGAATATCCAGCAGACAGCATATGAAGCTGTCCCATAGCCTTTCCGTATGCAAAAAGGATTTGGTCGTTACAGTCAGTATCCTCGATAGAAATTCCGTCGACACCCTGAAATACACTTGCATAATATTTTCCCCAGACAGAATCAAATGTGACAACAAGTTCACCGGAATGGGATGCAACAGGAATTACGGCCGGGTAATTTCTGCTTTTCAGATAGCACAGAAATTCCAATTCGCCTCTCAGATTACATTCCATTTTCTCCGATGCAGGAGAAAGGCGCAGAAAACGCACATTTCCCTGCCATGAAAAGGGATAGACAGCATTGGATGAAATCCGAAATTGCTGCAGGTAGTTGTCGAGAGTGTCTGTGTCATATTCCCAATTTTCCAGGACAGCTTTTGCAAGTTCGTAGTTTTCGTATAAATATTTTAATTTTAACATATAAGTCCTTTCTGAAGCACAGGCTTCTATCCGTTAAAAATGAAATCACCTCATATTTTTCGGATTGATCACGACTCATATTCTTCTGATATATGTTCATGTCGACCGCCTCCTTTCCGCCAGCCTCCTGTTGGGGCGATGTTTGTTTGCTGCACTGAGTGTTCTGGGGCGAAAGAAGGAGTCTCTGCTGTTTGTCACAGAGGCTCCTTCTTCCTGCGCATATTGAAACAGCTGTCAGGGTGTCATCATGCCAAAATATCCAACTTCTTGTATTCCTCGACTCTTTGCTGTATCAGGTCCCATGTCATTTCCGAGCAGAGAAAATCGTAATCGCTTGAGATACGTTCCAGCTCAGCTTTGATCTGAGGCGTCTCTGCCAGATTGCCTGCACCTGTCCGCACATAGTAATCTGGCAGCAAGGCTGCGGCGATAATGCCTGTTTCTGGTGCTGGAGGTTCCTCCTCCTGGCTGAGGGCACAGATAAATTCCAGATGTCCATGCAGGTAAGCGTCAATCTCCAGAATGCTCAGCAAGCCGTTCAGGTCAAAGACCTGGAGCGGTTCGCTTCCCGGGACATCGATCGCGCTTCCCATTCCCCAGAAGACGGGACTGTCTCCCAGATCATACAATACACTGCATAGATCCTTTAGGCCGTTAAACTCTTCCTCTGTAGGCGGCTCCTGAAAAGATTTCAACACGGTATCGACAGCGCGTCCCAGATTGCCGAGCACTTCACATCCGGGAAGGACAGACAGCTTCTCGCCCAGTTTCACAAGTCTTGCAAGGGACAGCAGCCCCCACACCCGAATCTGCGCATCCCCCAGAGATTCTGCCATTTCTTCCACCGAGAAAGGAACGTCATTGTAGAGCAGTGCCTCCTCTTCCAGTTGACCGATGCGGTCAGAACAGTCGTCCATGAGCTTTTCCCCCACCGCATCATAGATATCATCATCGGCACTGTAGATGGTATCTGCCCGGTGCAGCCACAGATGGGCATGGTTCAGATCGCCCGCTTCCATGGCGCTCACGCCTAATTGATAGTAGGATTTGGACAGCGCTGCCCAGTCCTGATTCTTTTGGCATTCCTCTATGGAACCTGCCTTGTTGTTGATTTTATGGAACATTTTCCACAACCCCTTTCTTTTTTATTAAAAATAAGATTACTTTACAAATCACTTTTGGAAATTGCGATAGACGGATAGTGGGAAAGCGTTGTCAGGTCTGCGTCAAGCGGCACGCTGTATACCATGTAATAGTCGTTGGGGCTGGCCTGTGCAAGTTCCTGGATTTTTTGTCTTGCAGCGTCTTTGTCCAGCGTGGCGTAGACAATGGAGACAACGCCGACTTTCCCGTCAGCACTTTCCTGTACATTTCCACACATGATAACCTTTAGTGGGGCAGTACCCTCTAAACCTAAGTTTATATATTCCTGATAATCCATAAAAGCGATCCCCCTCCGTGTTGATTCAGTCAAATAAGCTTATTTTGCGGAAAAATTGTCTGCCTATATTATAATGCTTTCTGGCTGCATTAGCAAATAGTTTCTTCACAGTTGTTGATATAAATTACATGTTATTTGTAACAATCCCTTAAAGCAAGAACCGTGGCAGTGTTTTCTGTTGATTGACGAAAGTAGGATTCAATGTTAGACTGACATTATAGATAGCGATGCGGGAGGTGACTTTGTGGGAAGATTTTTGAATAAAGGAAACCAGAAATTTGCGGAATTTCACGGACATAGGAGAAAATATATGAATTTGTTAAAATATGGCGATACCATCGGGATTATATCTCCAAGCTGGGTGGCAAATCAAAATGATTATGAGAGGTATGCGAAAGGCATTGAAAGATTAGGATGTTATTGACGAACACCAAGCAAATAGAATAATTGTTCGGTTTAATAATCATGTATCTCGACCGCTGTATAGGTATGACTATAATGGTAGCCTAATTTTTGAGCCAGTGCAACAGAGCCTTTATTATGCGCGTCCCAACTTGGATATAAATTCTGTTTTAAGCACTCTAATATTAGTTTTGCCCCACATATATATGCGAACCCTTTGCGCCTGTATTCTTCTCTTGTATCAATTTCTATTTCGATGCCCTCTTTGTATCTGGAATAAGAGGAAGCGCCCGATATAATAATATTTTCTTTGCAGATTACGGTGCCGATTCCGAATTTAGCGTAATGTTCATAATTCGGAAACTGTGATACGAGATCGGCACTCCACCCTTCTGCTTTGCACATATGATAAAGCCGTTCATCAATCATGTTTAGGGTGTATTGTTTCGGTAGGGAAGCGACTGCCTTTTCCAACTTCTTTGTATCGAAAATGTGAGGTTCTTTCTTTATTGCATATCGAGAAATGACAGTTGCTTTTTCTCCATAAAAATCTATGATTGCGCTTTTCCAGCATTCGTTTTGTGGTATCATAATCATAAAGTTTTGAGTACACCAGTCTGGCTTATAGGATACGAATTCTGTATTGGGTTTTCCGGCAAAAAAGGTAAAGTCTCCGATAATGGCCATTGCTGCTGTTGGGGTGTTCAAATTATCTGCATATATTTTTCCCATGATTCCCTGCAGGCAGGACCAGATAAGCGTCTCGTCCCATTTGTCAAATAGTGATGATACATTGTTCGTATCTGTAATTTCGTATATCATTTGCCTCCTCCTACAGTTCCTTACTTCATAATTTAGTTTACCGCAAAAAGACTACGTTGACAATTCTCGTTTCGTAGATTTTTTTATGAACTTCAAGAAATACTATTTTTCTACAGTTTCATACCGTACATGAGCATTGTCAATTGCAACCAAATTGCTTATAATCAGGAGAGAGGCAAAATCAGAAAGGAGAATAAGATTTTATTATGCTAATACGGAACTATATCTTACAACACATAAATAGGACAAACATTTTTACCAGCATTTTTATCATGATAAAAATCTAAGAAAAATTATAATAGGAAGTCCCACAGCCAGGGTTTTTTTGGTAATAAATCAGTTGTTTAAAAGAAGAAGGAGACTTATGACGAATCAAAATTTTTTCTCAGAGAATGTAAAAGATTGGCATAAATATTTATCTAAGATTAATTTGACTGTTCCGTCTGGATACCAAATCATTAATCCATTTGAAGGAACAGAGCAACAAAAAATAAGGGTTAGTGCAGATCTTTTTTACCAGCATTTTTATCATGATAGAAAGCTAAGAAAAATTGTAATAGGAAGTTCCCCGGCCAGGAGGGGTTCAGCGCTTACAGGTATTCCTTTTGAAGATTCTGATAGGATAGCAAAAATTACAGGAATGAAAACAGAGAATTATCATATTCAAAAAGGTTCAAGTAATTTTTTGAAACGTGTGATGGAAGAGTTTGGTGGTATAAAAAAATTTTATTCTACATTTTATATGACATTTGTATGTCCCGTTGGAATTGAGAAGAGAAGTGATAAGGGACGGCTAACGAATGTTAATTATTATGAAAATAGAGAATTATTATTGAGTTTGCAAACAACAATAATAGAATCTTTGAAAATGCAACTAGATTTTGGAATTGATAATTCAACATGTTATTGTATTGGAAGTGGAGAAAATTATAAATATTTAACTCGTTTAAATTCAGAGTTTCGTTTTTTTGAAAGGATTATTCCTTTGGAGCATCCGCGTTTTATAATGCAGTATAGTTCAAACGAAACTGAGTTTTATTTAAAAAAATACCTTGATGCATTAATGGAGACAAAAATATAAGATAAAAAAGGAGTATAAGCATATGAACTCTGAAAAGGTATACGCAATGCGCTTTGACAAGATTTATCCGCTGCTTGTGTCCAAGGCGGAGAAAAAGGGGCGGACAAAGAAGGAAGTGGACGAGATCATCTGCTGGCTGACGGGCTATCGCGCAGAGGAGATCGAGGCAGCCGTACAAAATTCAGTGGCCTATGGTGTTTTTTTCAGAATGCGCCGAATCCTAATCCGAACAGAAAACTTATCAAAGGAACGATATGCGGCGTGCGCGTGGAGGATATCGCCGAGCCGTTGATGCAGGAAATCCGATATCTCGACAAGCTGGTTGACGAGCTGTCAAAGGGAAAAACGATGCAAAAGATCTTGCGGGAATAAGCACAGGTCAGAAGCTTTTGCTTTTTTCCTGATACCAAAGAAATCTGTCTGCAACCCAGAGGTTTTCTGTTGATTGACGTATGCATGATTCAATGTTAGACTGACATTAGAAATAGTGATGCGGGAGGTGTTTTCGTGGGAAGATTTTTGAATAAAGGAAATCAGGAATTCGCGGAATTTTCCAGGACGAAGTACTTTATTGACAAGACGGAGCTGCTGGATGTACTGCTGGAAAAGGATGCAGACGAAAAATTTATCTGCTGCAGCAGGCCGCGCAGATTTGGAAAATCGGTAACCGCAGATATGCTGACTGCCTATTTCAGCAGGGGAGTGGATTCGGGAAGCTTGTTTGAACCGTTAAAATGTACGAAAAATGAATTGTTTTTCAATCATATGAATCAGTATGATACGATATTTGTGGATATTCAGGCGCAGTTTGTGGCAGCGGCTAATATCGGGACAGATCCGAATCAATATATCCAGAAAAATGTTGTAAAGGAATTGCAGGAGGAGTATCCAGAACTCATATTTGATGCTCCGTCCCTGATGGCTGCGTTGTCGATCATAAACAATGAGACTGGAAATCAGTTCGTTGTCATTTTTGATGAGTGGGATTATCCGATCAGAGAATTTGATAAAAACAGCAAAGAACAGGTGGATTATATTCAATTTTTGCGGGGATTGTTTAAGAGCAGTGACGCCAGGACTTATGTCCGTCTTGCATACCTCACAGGCATTCTGCCGATGGTTCGCACGAAGGGGCAGTCTGCGGTCAATCATTTCCATGAGTACACGATGATCCGGCCGAAAGACTTGGGAGATTTCATTGGATTTACGGAAGAGGAGGTTATATGGCTGTGTGAAAAATACCATGTCGATTTTCAGAAGATGAAGGAGTGGTACAATGGCTACAATATCAATAACAGGGCAATCTACAATCCGTTGTCGGTAGTGCGCGCCATCGCGGAGGACGATTTCGGGCAGTTCTGGACAGATACCGGAACTTACGAGGATATCGGGGAGCTGATCAACCGAAATTTCGACGGGCTCCGCGAGGCAGTGATTGAGATGCTGTCAGGGAACAGAGTCCATGTCAATGTGGCAGGCTGCAGGAACGATATGCATACATTTACGGATAAGGACCAGGTTATCACAACCCTGATTCATCTCGGCTATTTCGCATACGACAAGGCTTCGCAGGAGGCGTATGTGCCGAACAAGGAAATTCAGGATGTTTTTTATAAATATATGGAAAATCAGTCGGGGGACAATCTGTCGAAGTTCATGAAACTCTCGGAAAGCATTGCAGAGGCGGTGCTCACTATGGACGAAAGGACGGCAGCCAGACTGATACAGGAGGTACACAGCGATTTTATCTCCAGCATTGAATACAATGATGAAAATTCGCTGAGCTGTACCATCACAGTGGCGCTGCTTGCTTTTTTCCAGTATTATCACAGACCGGTAAGAGAATTTCCTTGTGGAAAAGGGTTTGCAGATATCGTCTATCTACCGCTTGCCAGACACCCGAACAGACCCGTCGTCGTCGTGGAGCTCAAATGGAACCAGAGCGCCCAGACAGCCATCACGCAGATCAAAGAGCGTGCTTATCCGGAGTCCCTGAAGGATTATTCCGGCGAGATCCTGCTGGTGGGCATCACCTATGACAAGAAGACGAAGGAGCACCAGTGTGTGATTGAAAGTTACCGGAAAGAGGAGGAAAGGAATCAATGAATTGGAAAAATTTATTTGCACCACATATCCTGGACAGAGGATATGACTATTATTGTGAGGATGCAGTGAAAAACTTAGATGTTTCCGGTGAAATTATCCGGGCAGACGTGATTGGTACACAGGAATACAAGGTAGAGATCTCTTTGAACCAGGGGAAAATTGTCGATATGGATTGCACGTGTCCCTATGCGGACGAGGGCAATTACTGTAAACATATGGCAGCAGTATTGTATGAATGGTCTGCGTCCGGTGAAAGATTGGGGGACGATAACAGTGCAGAGCAGGATTTGTTTGCCACGGCGCGCACCGCAGAGGCGTATACCAAAAGAGCAGACGCCATACAAAAGCTTGTCGAAAGCGCGGAAATATCCGTTGTACAGAACTATCTTGCCTCTATACTGAAAGAAAATGAAAAACTGTTGGTCCGTTTTTACAGTATGGTGAAAGGTAAGTCGGAAAAAGAGGATGTAGGGCGTTACACCAGACAGGTCGATGCCATAGCGGAACGCTATCTTGGAAGGGATCGTTTTATCAGTTATCGTGAGGCAAACAGTTTTATCTCTGAATTAGGAAACATTCTATCTATAGATGGAAAGCGCATGATTGATAATGGGCAGTATATGTGTGCGTTTGAGCTGATGAATTACATTTTTGTATTGGTTGGCAATGTGGATATGGATGATTCTGATGGCGGAACCGGAATGCTGGCCGAAGAGATCTGTCAGCTCTGGATCGAGCTTCTTGCAGAGGTTGATGCAGATGAGAAAGAGGAAATGTTCCATTGGTTTACAACACATCTGGATGGCTCTGTTATTGACTATATGGAGGAATACATAGAGCGGATTATCATGGAGGAATTTGCGGAGAAGGAGTACCAGCAGCAGAAAATAAGCTTCGTGGAACAGATGATTGAAAAATCAGAGAAAAAGGATTCGGAATGGAGCAGAAACTACTATGTTGGAAAATGGGCATTGTGCTATCTGGATTTGCTAGAAAAACAGCAATGCAGCAGGGCAGAAATAGAGGATTTTTGCAGGAAGCATTGGGAAAATTCCTCAGTGAGGAAATATTACATTGACAAATGTATGCAGGAACAGGAGTATGACGCAGCATTAAAGGCACTGGATGAGAGCATATCATTTGATAAAGAACGCAGAAATCTGGTTGCAGAACACAGCGAGAAAAAGAAACAAATTTATCTTCTGCAGGGAGATAAAGAGGCTTATATCAGGCAGCTATGGGAGATGATTCTCGACCATAAAGCGGGGGATGCAGCGATCTACAGGGAGCTGAGAGAACAGTACTCCGAGGAAGAGTGGCGCGTGCAAAGGGAGCAGATCTATTCAAAGCTTCCCCGATATGCTCATGTCGAGGAGCTGTATAAGGAGGAAAAATTATACGACAGATTACTCGAGTGTGTATTGAAAAGTTCCGGATTAAGTGCGTTACACCAATTCTGGCATGATTTGAAAGACATTTATCCGGAGCAGTTCCTGCAAAAGTACAAAGAGGAGGTAAATCGGCTGGCATCACAGGCCAAAGACCGCAGAAGATATCAGGAATTAGTGAAGCTGCTTCGCGGTATGCAGAAGATAAAAGGTGGAGCTAAGGCTGTGGAAGCAATCGTAGAAGAATGGAAAGTTCAGTACAGAAACAGACCGGCGTTGATAGATGAATTAGAAAAACTATGAGCAGTATGAATTGCATACCTTGCCGATTTCGGTCAGTTCTGGACAGATACCGGAACTTATGAGGATACCGGGGAGTTGGTTAACTGGAAGTTCGACTGCTGGTAGGCATCACCTGCGACAAAAGACGAAGGAGTATCAGCGTATGATTGAGAGTTATCGGAAAGAGGACAACTACAGTCCATCTTAAAACCTGTCATCAAAATCTGTGCAGTTAAATGCTGCTTTATCACACACAGAATATATGTTCTAAGTGGAGGAAGCGTAGTTTTGATGGAAAAAATCTGAATGGTATCGGAGACCGGGACTGTTCGGATTTTGTATGATAGGAGTTTAAGATGAAAAAAATGAATATGGACAGACTGGATATCTTGTCGTTTTTAAACGGCCTGGTTTTTTATGCGCCGGTCGCGCTGCTTGTGCGGACAGATGCGGGCGTGACGACAGCGCAGTTTTTTGTGCTGCAGGCTATTTTGTCGCTTACGGTGTTTATATTTGAAATTCCGACGGGAGTGATAACAGACAGATTCGGATACAAAAATGCAATGATTCTGTCACAGGTTACACTGTTTCTGTCGAAAGTTCTCCTGTATGCTGCTTATATCCGGGGCAATTATGTGTTCTTTGTGATGGAGGCGGTCGTTGAGGGATTTGCGGCATGTTTCCTGTCCGGAACACAGGAGGCGTATATATACAGTGTGTATCAGGACAACCGGTACGCCGTAAAGATGGCGCATGTGGCAAATTTCGGGACTGCTGGATTTATCGTCAGCACATTGCTCTACGTGGTATTTTATTATTTCGGGGGAATTCGCGCACTCATGATTGCGACAATCATAACTTGTGGGCTGGGAATTCCTTGTGTGACAGGAGTAGAGCGGGAACCAAAGACGAAGCACTCAGAAGCGGGGGCAAAAGGCAGCAGGCCAGTGAGGGACAGCCGCACTTCAACAGCCGGAGCGGCAGAAAAAGGGAGCAGAGCAGGCGTGATGGTGATTTTTACTGACGTCCGCATGATTCTGATGATCTTTCTGGCAGCAGGGTTTTCCCTTGGTTTTCTGCTGATAAATTTCTTTTACGTGGATAAGCTGATGGCATGCGGACTGCGCGAGGAGCTGATGTCCCTGATTATTATTGCTTATTCCGCTGTTCAGATGCTTGCCGAGAAGATACTTGACCGGATAGAAAGCGCTCACTACCGGGCTACAATGCTGGTTTTTATTATCTTTTCAGGGATTGTCATGATGATGTTTGCCTTTGCACATACGACAGTGGTGGTTGTAGCGATTATGGTAATGCTGCCCCTGCTTCTGAGTGTTCCTGCGTTTATTCTGGACAGCATGGAAAATGAATGCATTGATCAGTATGGGCAGGAAGATAAAAGGGCGTCAATTTTATCTGTTGCAAATATGGTTGGAAATTTCCTGGAGATTATATTTCTCTTTGCGTCGGCATATATTGTCAGAATTGGGATTTCATCCTGTTTTATTGGCGCGGGGATACTGCTGATTGTCTCTGGGGTTTGTGTTTTTGTAAGAAAACGTGCATAGGTGCAGGCAGCGGTATGGAGGTGGAATTGATGAAAACCGTGTGGAAGTTCTTAAGCAGTTTCAGTTAAATTCCCGCAATTTTTGCTGCAAATCACTGCAAACAACAGACAATTTTGCATGAAGGACTACAAAATATATTGAAATAACAAAAAAATAGATATTTTCTACAATAAACCGCAACTGTAATTGTAAATTTTTGCTCAATTGGCATCGATTACTGCTATATTCTAACAAAATATGGCAGTAATGTCAATTGGTTTGTCTCCGATTCAATCCCCTGCCAACAATTGGGGGTTACTGTTCACTTCGTTCCAGTAACAGGCAAAAAGATCCGGACAGACGGAAGTCCGCGTTATGCCATGCTTTCCGTGATACAGCACTTTCTGTCAAGAAATCAGGTGAAAGATGCGTTATGCTGTCAGTGTAAACAAAAATAAACGGGAGGGAAAGAATATGTACGATGACAATCCGATATTCCGTTCGTTTGCGATGATTGAGGAAAAGATTCATGAAAAGCTGACAATTGAAAATCTTGCAGACAGCCTGCACATCTCCAAATATCACTACCAGCGTATCTTTCGCGAGGCGGCGGGAGACAGTGTCATGCGGTATGTCACCAGGCGCAGGCTGTCCAAGGCTGCAGAGGAGCTTGCGGAAAAGACAGATATGACCATTCTTGAAATCGCATTGCGGTACGGTTACGATTCCCATGAAGGATTCACCCGCAGCTTTCGCGCATATATGGGTGTAACCCCGACGGAATACAGGAAGTATCACAGCTTTGTGTCCCCCCCGGCCACGCAAAAGGAGAGATGTGCTATGTTATATTCAAAAACCACAGATGAGATGCTTCGTGAACTGAACGCCTTGATTGTACAGGCAAAGGAAACTGCAGATCGTACCGGAAAAAGTAAAGCAACAGAATATGGGGCAGGATATGCCCAATATTGGGAGAACATCGTTGACAAGACAAACGCAATGGCAGAGAAACTGGGAGCCGCATTGGGACAAATCACTGCCATCGCGCAACAGCCAGATGAGATTTCTGCCCGGTTTATGATTATTAAGGCAATCGAGGATGCGGCGTTCTGGTCCCATATCATAGCGTTTGAGACAGGACTGACCGTCTCGAGGGCACAGCCAGAACATCGGGCCGCAATGATGCCAGTATGTGAACAATATGACAAACTCGCCCAGAATGCTGAAATGAAAGCTGGAAAAATCGCACACTTTTTCAATGAATTGTCGGAATTGATTTTTCAGGATATGCGAAAGAGTGCAGAGGAACAGATGGAGAAGATTGTGGAGAAGGGCAGGGCAGCAGTGAAGGTCTTGACGGCAGATCCGGATGCTCCATATGGCTATATTGCAGACGAAATCACGGCAGTTACGGACGGGTTAGCCGCTATTCCGCTCGAGGAGATCACCGTTCAGGCGTTGGAGGATTCTGTCTTCCGTCTGGATATCATCTCTTTTGCCGCTGATGTGGACACACTGCGCATGCCCTCCCACAAAGAACTTTTTGATGGTATGTTGACACTGAAAGAACAGATCAGTGAGGCGATGGAATTTTTCCAAAATCTGTCGGGGGATCTGGCACATACAGAATCTCAGACATGTTCCAGATCTGCATGTAAGAGATACAGAGACGTCGGTTATCAGGGAAATATTCTGATGTTTTATCTGAAAGGTGAAATACAGAAGTTGGGCAGAGCGCATCTTAGCGAGGGGCAGCAGGCGGCGTTCGGTGAAATCTGCGGCAAGCTGAGTCAGGCAATCCAATTGGCATATCATGCCTCGGAGGATACCGATGCAGTTCAGATTCGGGAGAAGTTTCAGTCTGTGTATGATGATATTGTATTACAGGTAAAAGATCTTGGCGGGTGCGCGGAGCCGGTCGGGTATATCGCGAAGGAACTGAAACAACTCGCCACTCTATGAGTCAGGCTGTTCCATGGCAGGTACAGGCCAAAAGGATTCAATCCTTTTGGCCTCCTGAATCCGGCGTATCTCAATCATCTCAACTGCGTAATCCGCTCGTCAACCCTTCGCACCACACTGTTGGTGTACGCGGCAAAATATTTCAGCCAGAATCCGCGGGCTGTTGGATTGAAGCTTTCAAAGTTCACGCCAAGTCTGGTGCAGCCTTCTCTTTTCAGTATAGATATAGCAACATTCAATAAATTTTGATATAATCCCTTACCCCTGTGTTCCGGCAGGCAGTATGCACCTCTGATATGGCGATAGGTGTCTCCGGCTGCGGCAAACGTTTCGCCGCAAGCTGAGATTTTTAAGAAAGCACATATTTTACCGTTCTGCTTTGCCACAAAGTATCGTTCCCCTTCCTGTTTAGAGGATACCAGAAACTCCTCCTGTGTTTCGGGTCTGCGATTCATAAAAAAAGGACTCTCGCAGTAATGGCGATATAGCGCCAGATGGAGCGGATACACAAAATGACGTTCGTTTTTTGGCAATTCGGCAAAATCGTATCCCGCACAAGGCCTGCAGTCAATCAATTCCATCGGGCGAATGGCGTCTATACAGCGCAAACCGAAACCGTAGCAATAAAATTGCCGCTGAAGTTCTTCGTCATGGGCGTGTAAGCAGACTGCATGGGAAACGGCTCCGGTTCTTACCCATTTGGCCGCGGCTGCCTGATACATGGCGGCATAAACCTTTGGGCGGTTTTCAGAGACGGCTGCGTGTGCACCCATCGGGGAAAAAATCCCCCGCACGTTCGTGGCACGAAACGCATTGTCAAAGGGTTCATTACAGCACAGGAATCCTGTCATCTTTTGATTTTCAAATGCAGCAACACCCAATCCGTTCTCAGCGAAAGCGTTTAAGTCAGGAATATCGCACACTTGCGGCAACGCTTTTACAAATTGCCGCTCATCACGGTAGTTTGCAAGAGCAAGCGCCATTGCTTCTTTAATATGTTGTTTTTCAAAGTTTAAAATATTCATTCAGATCTCTCCTCTTTGATGAACGGAGAGTTATCGTATCGTCCCCCTCCGCGTTTGAATGTAAGGAACAATAATTTGCATAACACATCATCTCCTTTGCGTGAAAATATCTATCACAAACACAAGGTAACCTTGTGTTTATATACATATGGTCATTATATTGCCGCCAGTTTATTTTGTCAATTCCGGCCTGCAGCGCTGTCCTCTCTTGTTCTGAATTTGTTACTGTGACGGCGAGGACGAAGTGATGATCTACCAGTTCAATCAGGCGCAGAAAGAGAATCCGCCATAACCTGCAAGCCAGGCAACTTCAGGTTGCGTCCGTCCGGGAAAAAGTAGTCGAGTTGTGCAATTTGTTTTCCTGCACTATGGACGAACTGGTGCGGGGGGACTTTAATCTGAACGAGGATGCCTACTCGGACATACGCACAGAGAACGTTATGGCGTTTGACTATGTAAAGTATGCAGTGTTTAGCAGGGAGCCCGAATCAGACGCCATCAATCATGTGAAAGGATGGGCGGAAGAACTGGGGATAACAGAGCCTGTAATCATTGGTTGGAATTTTCCGTTTCTGTCGCAGGAGCAGGTCAATGTATTTCATATGCACGGTTATGAGGCGGCGCTGATCCTAAAAGATGACATGGCAATGAATGTGGAGGAAAAGCCGGAAGTCACTCATCAGGAAGAGCAGACTTACATTGCAATAGCAATCAGAAATCCAATGATCGAACCATTTCGAATCATCCCCAATGCGTATGAAGTGCTGATGACACATATGAAAATTAACAAAATTCAGCAAAAACAGGACAAAAGGGTCATTGAGTGCTTTGAAAAAGAGTATGTGAAAGACGATATTGCTTATATGGACATCTATATAGCAGTAGAGTAGCAAAGTACGCTGCCCCTGTTCTGCATTGAGCCATCCAGAACTTTTGGATTCGGTTCCTTGCAGGACAGGGGCAGCCGTATTTGATTAGGCACTAATAAATTATATTACTGAGCATTAATCGTATCCACAATCGACATCGTGTGGATTTTCTGAATTGGCCCGCGCACCGCCAGAAATACGGAGAGAACGACAATCCCAAGAATGATACAGAGCTCGGAGACAGGCAGACTCCAGGGTTCATCCCAGCGGTAGGTCACCAGAAATTCAAACAATTTCCTGTTGAGTACCAACCCCAGGATCACACCCAGGATGCTGCCTGTCACCGCATAAGTCAGCGTCTCGGCGACAATCATCCTGGCAAGCTGCCTGTCGCTGAGCCCGATGGCGCGCAGGCCGCCATACTGTTTCATGCGCGCTTCAACACTCATGGCGATACAGTTGATGACACTGCAGATCGTGACCATGGCGATCAGAAACAGAAATCCATAGAGAAACAGTTTATAAGAATAATTGGCGCCCAGCACACTCTGATTGCTCATGC
This sequence comes from uncultured Lachnospiraceae bacterium, assembly GCA_947178145.1. Classification (GTDB taxonomy): domain Bacteria; phylum Bacillota; class Clostridia; order Lachnospirales; family Lachnospiraceae; genus COE1. The sequence goes on from CAMWXE010000038.1 coordinate 26,499, forward strand.
GCTGATCAGAAAACATATATTCTGTACCAACTAAGGCACGAATTGCATCGACATCGGCATCATTGGCTGCTCCTGTGAGCTGGATATCGATAATCGTATAATTTTCTTCTCCTGTAAATTGGCGGAAAGTATCTTCCGAGCAGATGATGATATCACCGTCTGGCGTGTTGAAAGGACATTCGGATACCATACCTGCAATCTTGATATCTGCAGACTGCCCATCAATCGAGAGCGTCACAGTGTCACCCGTCTGTATTTCAATATGATTATTGTACTGGGGGGACGATACGACCAGTCCGGTTCCAGGCTGGTTCTGCACATTCTCCAGAGAACCGTTCAACAGATATTTCTTCGCCCATTGAAATTGTTTCTCTTCATAGGAGATCAGCATTGCCGTATGCGCTCTGCCGTTTGTCACCGCAGGAAGGTCATAGGCAAACATTCTCCCATAGACCCTTTTGACAGCAGGGTTATTCTGTAAGGCCGGGAGCAGTGCGCGGTTCACATTACAGGTATTGTCCTGACTAATGACAGAGATATCCGGCGACCATGGACTGAGCACATTGATGCCATGTTCCATAAAGTCAATGGTGGTGGAGAAGGACAGAAACAGTATAATGCTCAACGCAAAGGAGCCCACCACCAGCAGGAAATTCTTGCGGTTCGCCCTGGCATGATGCATACCGAGTGCCGTATCCACTTTGCAGAAGGCAGTGTTTGCAGCCTTGCGCACAGGTGCGAGATTGTTTGCATTGCCTGTCACAGCGGCTAACGGAGATGCCTTGGAAGCCCTTTTGGCCGGTGCGCGCGACGCCAGCAGTACAGTCAGGACACCGATGAAAATTCCGGCGGCGATGCTGGGCAGACTGACTGCAAAGGCAGGCATGGTAACAAAGTACATAGGGCTCAAATAGCGCAGAACGGCGCACAGCACCCAGATTACCACCATGCCGGCAATTACACTCGCAGGAATGGCAAAGGTGCATAAGACAAGCGCTTCCAGGTGGACTAACCGTATAATCTGTCCCGGCGTAGCACCGATACAGCGCAGCATTCCGAAAAATTCCGTCCGCCCTGCGATATTGCTGTTTAAGCTGCTCGCAATCATGAGAATGCCCGCCAGCAGAACCAGCACCGATAAAATGCCAGCAGCCGCGTAAATCATCAGCATGAACATGTTTCCCTCATCACTCTGTCCGAGCAGTCCAAGCAGCATTGCCTGTTCGCCGACCTGCTCGCTGGATAGATGAAATTGTGTTTTAATATCGTTGATTGTTCGCCGGATGTTGTAATGATTGCGGAATTGGACGAGGAAACAACTGTCATAGTCGTCGGGTTCCCCGTCCGTCACACCAGGGTAAAGATCGCGGAAAGCGTCAGTGTTCATAAATACAGCATAAATATCCTTGCGCATGACCATAGGTGGATTCGCAACAACACCGGATATTGTATAAGAGTATTCTGTTCCCGCTGCATCGCGGATAGTGAGCTGGCTTCCAATATCAAGTCCAAGTTCTTTTTTCACGTTTTCGCTTATGAGCACCTCGTGCGCCGTCTCAGGATAAGCTCCCTCTGTGACACTATCCGCATAGATTTCTGTCAAAAGGGCTTTCTCACCGCCGCAGATAACGACGTCCTTGTCATTGATCGTGTACCCCATATCCAGACGGTAATTCAAAGTTCCATAGCAGGTAAGCGCCTTGACATCGGGGCGCGCAGCGATCAGCGCGGCGGTCTCATCGCTGATTTTGCTCAGCGCAATATGCCAGTTTCCATCCTCCTGTCTGGTCTTGATCAGCTGGCTTCGGATATACATATCCGCCATGCCAAAGATTGCAGTCACGAGAAAGACTGACAGGAAAATGCAGAAGACAGACATGCGGTTCTGCTTTCTGTGCGCTCTGGAGTAGAGTGGTATGAGTTCAAGATAATTTTTCATCTCTGAAAGCATCTCCTTTCCCGTCCGTTCTGCCCAAATCGGTAAGCTTTCCGTCCGCCACGCGCAGCACACGGTCTGCAGCTGACGCCAGACTGTTATTGTGCGTTATCATCAGAATCGTCTGCTGATAACGTCTGGACGCCCTTATGAGCAGGTCGAGCACTTCCTGCGAGTTTTTGCTGTCCAGATTGCCTGTCGGCTCATCGGCCAGGATCAGCTTTGGTCTGGTGATCAGGGCGCGGCCGATGGCAACACGCTGCTGCTGGCCGCCGGACAACTGTCTTGGCAGATGGCGGCGTCTGTCCTTAAGCCCCAGGATTTCCAAAATTTCCTCGACAACGGAAGGATCGGGTCTGCAGTAGTCAAGCAGGAGCGGAAAGATAATATTCTGCTCGACATTCAACTCTGCCACCAGCTGAAAAGACTGAAAGATAAACCCGATATTGCGCCTTCTGAATATTGTGCGTGCCTCCTCTTTCATTCCAAAAAGGTCATTCCCATCAATGAGAATGCTCCCGGAAGTGGGGGCGTCAAGGGCGCCGATGCAATTCAAAAGCGTGCTCTTGCCGGAGCCGGATTCGCCCACTACCGCGCAGAATTCTCCCTTATCGAGCGCAAAGGACACGTCCTTTAATGCGTGAACCTGCACTTCATCCCTGCCGTAAGTTTTACATAGATTGTGTACTTGTAAGATTTCCATTTGTGATGTTCCTTTCTTAACATTTTGCATTCATTTGTTGTCTGCCTGCTTCGCGTTCGTTCCTTTTTATCTTATCAAGTGCATCTTACAATCAGATGAATTTAAGCTTACAGTTTTGTAAGTTATTTTTCGGCAGATTCCTGTACTGGCAGCAGCAGTGTGAATGTCGTCCCTGCATGAGGCGCACTTTGCAAAGAAATCGTGCCGCCCTGACCTTCAATAATCGATTTTGCAAGCGGCAGTCCCAGACCGATGCCCTGTGTGTCCGATGACTGACTGCTCCGGTAAAAGCGCTTAAAGATATGATGGATATCTTCCGGGGCTATGCCGCTGCCATTATCAGAAATCCGGATCATTCCGGTGAACGGAGAGAGCTCCCATGTGATGCGGACAGTGCCATTGGCGCCCGTATGGTCCAGAGCGTTTTTGACAATGTTGCAGATTGCCTCACTTGTCCATGCTGCGTCACAGGAAATCGAATCTGTGTCTGAGCCTTCTACAAGGATTGTCTTATTCTCGCTGACAGCGCGGGTTGTCAATTCACTGACGGCGTGGGAAACCAATTCGGTAAGGTTACAGATTTTTTTCTCAAACACGACGTTTCCGGTGTCCAGCCTTGTAATCTTGAGCATGGACTGGATTAACTGCTCCATGCGCTTTAGCGCCAGTCCTGTCTTGGCGGCAAAATTCTGTATGACAGCAGGTGCGTCATACTCGTTTTCCATGATTTCCTGATACATGGACAACGCCGCTAACGGAGTCTTTAGCTGATGGGAGATATCAGAGATTGTATTCCTCAGAAAAATTTTTGATTTCTGTTCCGTCTCGTTTTGTGCCTGCAGCATGGTTGCAAGCCGGTCCACAGCGGAAAACAGCCGGTATACAGCGCCCTCACTGGTCTGCGGCAGACGATCCGCGTAGCAGCCGTCAATATAATTCTCAATGACAGCAGAGGCGCGGCGGTACAGATTTTCTCTATGATAAAGAAACCGGAGACTCACGCCAAGAAGGAGAAGACAGACAGGAAAAAGCACAGCCAATGCAGAACAGATGGCGCATTCCTGAAAGGATTGGAGATAAGGCAGGAATTGGGTCTCTAACGCCGGACGGATTCCGATTTTTTGGAGAAGCTCGAACCCTTTGTGGGAGCGCACGGTATCTGTGGCAGTGAGCGCTCTTGCAATCACATTTTCAGAGATTCCCTGCTCGATTAGCGAGGAGGCAATCGCTTCATCGTGAGACAGAAGCATGGTTTTGGCAGAACCTGTCATACAAAAGCAGAACAGGACAGCGACTGTTAAGAGAACTAAAGTGTGTGCGAACAGAAAAGCGCAGTACCGCCGGATTGATTTATCCTGCATAAAACTAAGACATGTTGTGTCCATCATTTTTCCTCCCCATAAATGATTCCGCTTCGAACGGCTCATGGAATCCAGCGATAGCCAAATCCGCGCACAGTGATCAGATGTTTTGGCTGTGACGGATCGGACTCAATCTTCTCGCGGAGCCGTCGTATATATACGGACAGTGTGTTGTCGTCCACATAATCGCCCATATGATCCCACAGCTCACTGAAAATAATGTCTCTCGTGACAACCCTGTCCGCGTTCCGCACGAGCAGGCAGAGCAGCCGGTACTCTGCACGCGTCAGGTCAAGGGGCTTACCGTGCAATGTCGCACGGCTTGCCATGAGGTCAATCACAAGACTCCCAGAGAGCAGACAATTGTCAGCCTCTGTCTGAAGGGCACTTTTCTGCGCGGCTTCCTGTGATAGCGTTGTCCCTGCCTGTGTGCTGAAACGCGCGCGACGCAGCAGTGCCCGGATTCGGGAACAAAGTTCCCCAATCTTAAAAGGTTTTGTGATATAGTCATCTCCGCCGCCGTCAAGACCGCGTATGACATTGACCTCCTCGTCCGATGCCGTGAGAAAAACAACCGGAATCCGGCTGTTTATTTCCCGTACTTTTTCGCAGACTTTAAATCCCGTGCCGTCAGGCAGCGTCACATCGAGAAGCAGCAGGTCATACTGATTGATGCGGTCGATGCTGTGCAGTCGTTTCATCGCCTCGCCGACGGTGCGCACAGTCTCAACAGCAAAGCCATTTTTTTGTAAAGAGTACTCCAGACCGTCAATCAGGCTGATGTCGTCTTCTAAGAGCAGTATTTTGCACATATAACACTTCCATCTATCTTTCTCTCAATCCATGCATGGTAAGAAACAGTGATTATAATTATTGACAGCCATGGCTTTCCGCTCCTTCCATGTTTTGGCCTTGAAGAATGTCACCCATTTGTCGATTTCATAGAGCCGGTCTTTATCAGTAGCCAGTTCTACATGGTTTCATTGTATCATAGATAGCTGTAGTTTGTCTGTATAAACCACATCATTCTTAATATTTTTCATCATGTAAGTAGCGTAAAATTCCAGCCTGTCAGGAAACAAATCAAAATCAAGAAAGCTGATTTGGATCACGGGAGTTGCGTTGAAAATACCTAAAACTTCGCATACAGCATGATATGGAACAGGCCATTCTCGCAGTAGCAGCCTAAATTCCCTCCAATCTTATCCGAAAAAGCCTGCACACTCTGCATGCCAAAACCGTGATTTTTCCCTTTCTGGCTCTTGGGAAGGCCTGTTTCAGAGTCAAATACAATTTCCTTCTCATACTCGTTTTTCATATGAATCAGGAGATGCTCTTTCTCACAGCGGATTTTGACATCAATATATTTTTTTCGCTCCGAAAAGTCTTTCACGCAGTTGATCGCATTGTCAAACAGATTCGCGACCACCATGGCAAACTCATAGCTGTCGACGGGAAGTTCCCTGGAAATGACGATATCCCGCTGCACTTCGACAGACAGCGAACACGCCTTTTCTATCATACAGGATAGCATTGTGTTGGCGACCATGTTACTGCAGTATCTTGTCACTCTGTTATCGTCCGTCACTGTGTTGGTGTGTGCTATGATCTTTTTAATCTCATCGTATTCGCCCTGTTCCAGCAGAGAGTCAATCATGCCGGAGTAATGACGCATATTATGCCGGAGTATCCGCAGGTTTTTCTCGGACTGTTCAACCAGGTAATATTGGTTTTCCAGGCTTCTGATGTAAGACTCCAAAATAAAATTCTGCCAGTATATCGCAGTCCGCTGGGATTCGCCTGACACAAACTGTAGTACGTTTACATACGAGACAAACATTGCGATAATGAACATGACAACGCCGGGAATACTTTCGGGATGGTCATCCAGAGTGTATGGAAAGAATGAAAAACAGGAAAATCCGCAGTAAAAAAACACAGGGATCAGGCAAAGTTTCCACCAGCTGTTCATCGACTCCGCTTTCTGGAAATGAACCCAGATATCCCTGATTTTGACATACAGAACAAACATAAGTGCGATGTGCGTTGCGATACAGCCGGCGATGCAGAGGTGCAAATTCCCCGTGAAGATATGTATGACAGCGGCCATAATGCTTCCGGCGATCACATAGTTGGAGGCGCTCAGACCGACAAACAGCGCCTTGCTGTCCCTACCTTTGGAGATAAATAGTCCTGTGAACTGCGTCATGGCAATCTGATAGACCGTCACCAGAAAATAGCACAGACGGCTGCCGGGAAAAATGTTAAATTTTAACACATTCGGAGCCGTTATCGCAAAAAAGGAAGCGATACAGATTGCTGCGGTCTTTTGTCTGGAATAGCGGGGGCAATAAACAGATACATAAACAGTGCCACAAAAATGTGGCTGATCGTATAGGAAATATTTTTGTAATACATTGACTGCGCCCCCCACTAATACTGTTCCGAGACAAATTTAAGATATTCCTTTTTTACATCGGCAGTTCTCGTCTTGCTGACCGGAATCCTTGCGCCGCTTTCCATAATGACATTCCATGGCGCCAGTTTGTCCACGTGATACAAATTGACGAGGAAGGATTTGTGAACCTGTACAAAGCTGCTGTTCTCCAGAATCTGCCGGGTTTCGTCATCAAAAGATTTTCGGATAAAGATGCTTTGGATGTGCTTTCCGTCCGTCAGACAGATATTGAGTGTCCTGGAATAATTTTCAATGTACTCGATCCTGGAGCAGGGGATGGAGACCAGCCCTTCTTTTGTCTTTACTGTGTACACTGCATCTTTCGTCTTCCTGCAGATGCTGGAAACTGCATAATCCAATGCCCCAACAAACAGTTCTTCCCGGACGGGTTTTAGAAGATATCTCACAGCGCGCACACCGTAAGCCTCAAATGCAAAATCATCGGATGAAGTGACATAAATGATGACACTCCGCTCATTTGTATTTCGAATCAGAGCGCCGATGTCAATGCTGGTTTTTTTCAGACATAATCATGTCAAGAATATAGATATCACTCTGCGTTTCCACTTGTATCTGATGGTACAATTCCGCAGAGTCCGTGTAATATTCCGTCTCAAGCCGTACACTTTTGTTTATCTCTCCGTATTTTGTCAGCAGCCCTTTGATTTTTTCCAAATCGTCCATGCTGTCGTCACAGACTACAACCTCCATATGTTTTCTCCTCACAAGTTTTGTCTGAAGATAGTATAACATAGGATTGACAAAGTTTCCAGTTCCGCCAGATTTTTGTCCAATCCCTCTTGACAAAGGTACGAAATCATACTATAGTATCAGGTATGATTTCGTACTTTAAGGAGGTTCAAAATGAAAAAGAATACATTCGAAAAGCTTCACCGCATCAACTATCTTGGCGCTGAGATGGAAGCGCTGTACCATCAGGCTTCGCTCAGGTTTGGCATATCAGACAGCGCGCTGCGCGCGCTGTATACGGTCTATGACAACGGCGGCACCTGTCTGCTCAGTGATATTTACAAGCAGTCCGGCATCAGCAAACAGACGGTCAACTCCGCCATTCGGAAACTGGAAAACGAAGGAATTCTTTATCTGGATCAGGAGTCGGGCAGGGGAAAAAGAGTGCATCTGACCGACAAAGGAAAGGATTATGTGGAAAACAATGTCGCCCGGCTATATGCGGCAGAATGTGAGATATTTGCGTCCTGGTCAGAGGAGGAAATTGACAGCTACATTCGTTTCATGGAAAAGTATAACGAGCTGTTCCGGGCCCAGTTAGAGCAGATGTAGCAATAAATGAAGCAATAGAGGAAATTATGGAGGAGTAGTGTCATATGAAAATCATCACCATCAGCCGCGAGTTTGGCAGCGGCGGCAGAGAACTTGGCAGACACATCGCAGATCTTTTGGACTGTGACTATTATGACAGCGAGATTATCGCTGCCGTCGCACAAAAAAGCGGATTAGATGCAAATTATGTGGAAAACACCCTGAGCAATCACGGCTGGCAGAACGTTTCTGTCACACACCGTCCGGCATTCGCCTCCGCTGCCAGACTGCAGACCGGCAAAGTCGGCCTGCTGCTTGAACAAAAGCGTGTCATCGAGGCAATCGCAAAACTCGGCAAGGACTGTGTGATCGTGGGGAGAAATGCAGATGTGATTCTTGCGCCGCATCAGCCCTTTAACCTCTTTGTATGTGCCGAAACGGCGGCGAAATTAAAACGCTGCATGGAGCGCGCACCGGAGGGTGAAAAACTGTCCGAGAGAGAGCTGCTGCATAAAATGAAGCAGATTGACAAAGTGCGCACACAGACAAGAGCGATTCTGTCCGGCTCCCAGTGGGGGCAGCGCGACGCATATCATTTGACGGTAAATACAAGCGATTGGAATATCAAAGATTTAGCGCCGGCTGTTGCAGGGTTTGCAGCAGGCTGGTTTGGGAGGAAACAATGAAGATACAGCTTTCAGATCATTTTACATACAGCAGACTTATGCGGTTCACCCTGCCATCGATCGGAACGATGATTTTTACTTCGATCTACGGCGTGGTCGACGGCTTCTTTGTCTCTAATTTTGCAGGGAAAACACCTTTTGCGGCGGTCAACCTCATCTATCCGTTTCTGATAATCGTCGGCACGATTGGCTATATGTTCGGTTCTGGTGGTACTGCTGTTGTCGCGAAAACGTTTGGTGAGGGTGCGTATGAAAAGGCAAACCAGTATTTTTCGCTCTTTATCTATTTTGCCGCAGCGCTGGGTGTCATTTTTGCAATCCTTGGCTTTCTTTTTATCCGGCCGATCTCTGTTCTGCTCGGAGCAGAAGGCGAGCTGCTTGAAAACTGCGTTGTCTACGCGCGTATCATTCTTGTGGCGCTGCCGTTTTTCATCCTGCAGTTCATATTTCAGAGCTTTTTTGTGACTGCCGAGAAACCACAGATCGGTTTTGTGGTAACTGTCTTTTCAGGCATCACCAACATGGTGCTCGACGCAGTGCTTGTGATTCTTCTGCCGCAGGAGCATAAGCTCGCGGGAGCAGCTGTCGCCACAGCGATGAGCCAGGTAGTCGGCGGCGTGGTTCCGCTGTTTTATTTCGGGCGGAACAACAGCAGTATCCTGCGGCTTGGAAAGACGAGAATTGACGGAAGGGCAGTCTTAAAAGCCTGCACGAACGGCTCGTCCGAGTTTATGAGCAGCGTTGCCATGAGCCTTGTCAGTATGCTCTACAATAAGCAGCTCTTAAAGTATGCCGGGGAAAACGGTGTTGCGGCTTACGGTGTGATGATGTATGTCAGCATGATATTCTCGGCGGCATTCAACGGATATACGATTGGGACGGCTCCAGTCATCGGCTATCACGACGGTGCGCAGAATCATGACGAGCTCAGGGGACTGCTTCGGAAAAGCCTTATCATAACAGGCACATTCGCAGTGTGTATGGTCGCGGCGGCAGAACTGTTCGCGGCGCCGCTGTCACACATTTTTGTCGGTTATGACGCGGCACTCAAGGCGCTCACGGTGTCCGGATTCCGGATTTTTGCCCTGTCATTTTTCTTCATGGGCTTTGCGATATTCGGTTCCGGGTTCTTTACGGCGCTCAACGACGGCCTGACCTCCGCTCTGATTTCGTTCTTGCGGACGCTGGTATTTCAGATGGCGGCAATACTGATACTGCCCCTGCTATGGGGAATTGACGGCATCTGGATTTCCATCGTTGTCGCAGAGCTGATGGCAGTCGTGCTGACTGTGGTATTCCTCATCCTGAAACGGAAGAAGTATCATTATTGAAACGAAAGTTTGCTGATTGCGCAGTGATTAAATATCATGTATATTAATAAAATGATTAAAGCGTCAAAAGGGGTAATCAAGGAAAATGACCACAATATATAGAATATGTACCTCTGTCCAAATCACTATATATTGTACCATTCTTTTGAAAAATATCCTTTTGACGGGCTAATCATAAAATAAGGTTCTGCGTTTGCAGGCGAAAGAAATTTGAATTTTCAAGGGCAGGGAAAAGATACATGAGCGAAAAATTAAAATACCCGGTACTGCTGGTTCACGGCATGGGATTCCGGGACAGCAGATATTTAAATTACTGGGGAAGAATTCCGGCAAAATTAGCAGAGAACGGTTGTGAGATCTATTATGGAAATCAGGACAGCAACGGGACCGTCGCGTCAAACGGTGCGTTTTTAGCCGATAAAATAAGAGAGATCATAGCGGAGACAGGAGCGCCAAAACTCAATGTGATAGCACACTCCAAAGGCGGCCTCGACATGAGATACGCCATCTCTACGTTAAAAATGTCTGGATATATCGCATCCCTCACAACGATCAGCACGCCGCATCACGGCTCCCTGACCGTGGATAAGCTGCTGCAATTTCCGGAGTTTCTGGTAAAATTTGTGGCAGGCTGCTGGGATATCTGGCTCAGAATCTGCGGGGACAAAAATCCAAATGCATACGAAGTGTTCCAACTCTTTACAACGGCACAGGCAGAAGAATTTAACCGCAATAATCCGGATGCGCCGGAAGTGTATTACCAGAGCTATGCGTTTGTCATGAAACATGTATGGAGTGATATGCTAATGTTTGTGCCTGCCGCGGTGGTCGGATTTTTTGAAGGCCCGAACGATGGACTGCTCGCGCCGCGGGCAGCCGCGTGGGCAAACTTCCGCGGTGTCGTCACCAGCAGCTCAAACAGGGGAATATCGCATTGCGATGAGGTGGATTTGCGCAGGAGAAGATTTACCCGCAAGCAAGGAGGGGGAATCAGCGACATTACGGATTTTTATATCGATATTGTCAATGACCTGCGCAGGAAAGGCTTTTAGCGCTAAACACGATTTCCATTACTTTTGCTGCTGTGTAAACTGTAATGAACCAGTTGCTATTGTCACAGGCGTATGCTAGAATTAGGTTAACAATAACAACAATACAAACAGGAAAAGAATGGAGAGGGAACGATGGAAAATCAATACACCTTAAAAGTATACCCGGCCGGAAAGGGAACCTCTGTGTACAGGGTGATCGAAATATCAGGAAAAGAGACACTTCAAAAACTGTGCGGTACAATCCTTTCCGCATTCGATTTCATTGACGAGCACCTGTATGAATTCTGCATGGACAACAGAATGTACAGTGATTATAGCTATCAATCTGATCCGGAAGCCGGTCAGCCATCGGTCAGGGTAAAGCTGGATAAGCTTGGTCTGGTCAAAGGACAGAAGTTTTCGCTTCATTATGATTTTGGAGATGACTGGATGTTCACAATCAACGTTCAGAAGATAACAGAGGTTCCAAAAGCGGCAAAACCATGTGTGGTAAAACAAAAGGGGCATATTGAGCAGTATCCGGACTGGGACGATGAGGATTATGATGAATAAAATATTGGCAAAGGTGATAATATGCATAAGAAGTTCAATATAACAGGTCTCTGCATTCCGGAAGATCATTATATGGTAGATATCAGCGGTAAAATCAATACGATCATTACGGATTATATACAGGAAGGAAAATATTTTACGATCAACCGGGGAAGACAATACGGCAAGACAACCACCCTGTACCTGTTAGAACAGCAGCTGAAAGACCGATGCCTTGTGATATCACTTAGTTTTGAGGCCTGTGATGAACTGTTTGTATCACTGTATACTTTGGCAGCCGGACTGGTCAGAAAAATAGGCCGCATATTAAAAATGCAAAATGTGGGGCATGGGCTTCTGGATGAGTGGAATCAGCCCGTTTCGGAGCAGTTTCCGTTAGATGATCTGAGCGAGCGGATTACGAGTCTCTGCAGTAGTGTCGATAAGGAGATCGTACTGATCATAGACGAGGTTGATAAGAGTTCAGACAATCAGATTTTCCTGTCGTTTCTGGGACTTTTGAGAAATAAGTATCTGGGGCAGAGGAAGAGAACAGATTGTACTTTCCACTCTGTCATTTTAGCAAGTGTATATGACATTAAAAATCTCAAGGTAAAACTGCATCCCGGAGAAGAGTCAAAGTATAACAGTCCATGGAATATAGCCGTGGACTTCTCCGTAGATATGGATTTCATGGCAAATGAGATAGCAGCCATGCTTTACCAGATATCTGCTGAGTTTCAATTTTAACAAAAACAAGCAGACAGGAATCCGGGAAATATCACGATATGGAAAGCATATTATGGAGGTTGTTGTGTAGAAGAAAGCAGAAAAAACGGAGGAAATATTCCATGCTGCTAATACAAAAGATTTGCCTGCAATGGGGCAAGGAAGAGCGCGGCGCAGAAGGCGAACAGATGCGTCGCCAGTTTCTGTGGGCGTACCCGCTGGAACCGCAGGCCGTTCAGGGTGATGTGCTCATCCAGAATCTCAATTTTTATCAAAAGAAGTCAACAATTCTGAACGCCATACAGGAAGAATATTATCTGTCAGAAAAATACTATCCGCAATGGGGATATACACCTGGGCGGATTCAGCGCGAGACGCAGGACAGAATAGCATGGATCAAGAGATATCAGTACCAGAATTATTCGTCTGTCAATGCAATAAATCTGGCAAACCTGTCTGTCAGTCACCGTGATGGCCGGTTCGATATCACCTTTTTTTATGACGAACACCGCAGCGGTGCGCCATTTCGCAGAGGGCACAACAAGGACTATTGGAACCCGGACTCCCCATTCTATGCAACAGATGTTCTGAACGAGACTGCTTTTGTGCTGTCGCCAGGGCAGTATGGCCAGATTCTTTGGAACGAGCGCCGCACAGATTTTGATAACGGAACATGGTATTATCAGTTGCATATTTACAACATGTATTATCTCTCCGGAGAAACTGTTCCAAACGATATTTTTACAACAAGGGAGCCAGACTATACATATCAGCAGCTGGCATTGCTGTACTGAGTGAAATGCCCTAGACTAAATGCTCACCTGCCAGATTTCCGCCAACCGTTCGGAAACTGTATAAGGACATAAACAAGAAGGAGCACCAACAATGTCAAAACAAAAAGAAGACAAGACCAAAAACAAAACAAACGCCATGCGCATCCTCGACACAAAGAAAATACCATACACAACGCACACCTACGAGTGTGACGAATTTATAGACGCCATACAGATTGCGGACATGCTCGGACTGTCTTATGAGAAAGTATATAAAACCTTAGTCACGCAGGGCAGCAGCAAGAATTATTACGTGTTCGTCATCCCCATAGCGGAGGAGCTCGACATGAAAAAAGCGGCGAAATCCGTCGGGGAAAAGTCCGTGGCAATGCTCCACGTAAAGGACATCAATGCCGTCACAGGCTACATCAGAGGCGGCTGCACCGCGATTGGCATGAAAAAACAGTATGTCACACGCATCGAGCAGAGCGCCCAGAACCTTGACAAGATCATCGTGAGCGGCGGAAAACTCGGCATGCAGCTGGAGCTCACCCCGCAGGACCTTGCAGCGGCATCTGGCGCAGCGTTCGCGGACATTATTTTTAAAGAAAGGAAAACATAACTATTTAGGACACCGTGCAGAAGAAACCCCATGTTCAGCCAGCTTTATGCAGAACTAATTAGTTATAGGACATAGAAAATGAAAACAATCAACGTATCACAAATCACACAAAACATCAAGGAAATGTGCATCGAAGCCAACCACTGCCTCACGCCCGATATGGACAGTGCGCTCAAAAATGCCGTAACCGCAGAAAAAAGCCCGCTCGGAAGACAGATTTTAAACCAGCTCCAGGACAATCTGCAGATTGCAGGCGACGATATGATTCCAATCTGCCAGGACACAGGAATGGCAGTCATTTTTATGGAAATCGGACAGGATGTGCACTTTGAGGGAGGAAGCCTCGAAGACGCCATCAACGAAGGCGTTCGTCAGGGCTATGGGGACGGATTTCTGCGAAAATCCGTCGTGAGAGATCCGCTAATCCGCGAAAACACCAAGGACAACACTCCCGCAATCATACACTATGAGATGACAACAGGCGACAACGTAACCATCACGGTTGCCCCAAAAGGTTTTGGAAGCGAGAACATGAGCCGCGTCTTCATGCTCAAGCCTGCCGACGGAATCGAGGGCGTAAAGAACGCAGTCCTCACAGCCATAAAAGACGCAGGTCCCAACGCCTGTCCGCCCATGGTAGTCGGCGTCGGCATCGGCGGAACCTTTGAGAAATGCGCACTCATGGCAAAGAAAGCGCTCACAAGGCCAGTGGACCGGCATTCAGACATTCCATATGTGAAAGAGATGGAGGAGGAGCTCTTAGACAAAATCAACCGCACCGGCATAGGCCCCGGCGGTCTCGGCGGCACGACAACCGCGCTCGCAGTCAATATCAACACCTACCCGACACACATCGCCGGCCTGCCGGTAGCAGTCAACATATGCTGTCACGTAAACCGCCACGCAGTACGCACGATATAGAAAGCAGAAGATGTAACAGGGTGCAGTGATCTTCATTTCTGAATATAAGGAACAGCAGGAAAAATATGGCATTCTTGACACAAGTTGTTTCGGAACAGTTCCTGACAAAAGCGAAGTGAAATGATAAATTAGTGGATTCAAAAAACAGGACTGCGGATAAACATAGTATGATACAAAAGGAGTACACATAAAATGGACAAACACATCAAATCCCCCCTCACAGACGAGGACGCAAAATCTCTGAAAGCAGGAGATTACGTATACATCACCGGAACCATCTACACCGCGCGGGACGCCGCGCACCTTCGCATGTACGAAGCACTTGACCGAAACGAGTCCCTCCCAATCGAAATGGCACACAACATCATCTATTATATGGGACCATCTCCCGCCAGGGAAGGGCGCCCCATCGGCTCTGCCGGTCCCACCACAGCCAGCCGCATGGACAAATACACGCCAAGGCTGTTGGACCTTGGTTTAAAAGGCATGATTGGAAAAGGAAAGCGAAGCGAAGCCGTAAGGGAAGCAATCGTACGCAACAAAGCCGTCTATTTCGCTGCAGTCGGCGGCGCAGGCGCCCTCCTGTCAAAATCCATCATCGCGTCGGAGGTCGTTGCCTATGACGATTTAGGCACAGAGGCCATTCGCAGGCTCGAAGTGGAGAACTTCCCTGTCATCGTAGTCATAGACGCCGCAGGAAACAACCTCTACGAGACAGCCGCCGGGAAGTACAAACAAGATTAAAGCAGATATAAAATATAAATAAAGAAAAAACTTATTATGCCGTATTGATATGCCTTCCAAAGCAATTTATAGTTAAAATATGCCAAAAAAGGATTGAAATGAAGGAGAACGATAAAAATGCCATTATTTGAGAAAACGTTTGATAATGTCCCCACAGATTACGAACGAAGCCATCCTGCATATGTGAAAGAAATCTACGAAGACATATTCCGATATCAACCGATTGATTGGGTGCGGAGACCTTAAGCTTTTTATGATTATATGATACAGGAAGAAAGGGGAATATTTTTATGGTATCAAACATCACAAAAGAGAACAATCTGCGCGAATCCATGCTTGGCAGAATGCGCCTGACAGCGGAAAACGAACGGATTGCCCGGCAATATCTGGACATGGACAGCGAGGAAAATCCCGCGCTGCTGGAACAGCTGCAGCATCAGGATCTATCCAGCTCCTTTCCCATGAACGGATACGCGGAATACCTGAAATGGCTGCACAAAAATAAGCGGACAGAAGCGCTAACCCGCTACGTGCGCTTTGTGGTGGAAGTGGGCGGTTCAACAGCCTGGAGAATTCTTGTAAACGACAATTATGAGGCGAAGCTGGCAGACTTGGAGAGTATGCTCACATACCTGACCGGAGCGCACGCAGAGGAACAAAAGACAGCAATCCGCGCGGAGTTGTGTGCAAAGTCACTGTACAAAGATGGAAAAGCAGAAGATGCGAAAATATTATGCCAGTCAGGAAAAGAAAATCCAGACATTTTTCGGTGTGCGCTGGATTACTGCTACATATTAGACAAGGAAAAATCACAGAACACACAGCGCACCAGAGCGCTCCTCACAGCAATGTATTTACATTATCAGGAGGCGGGAACAGAACCGGACCTGACAAAAATGCTGCTGAAAGATTTATTTGCAGAAATACCAAACATCACCGCACCCGGAAAGGCATTTTCGGGAAGTGAGATTCAGTGTCTGCAGAACTATGCCAGAACTGCGAAGAAAGATACCTCGTTTCCGCAGAGCGTTCTGTCGATATGCAGAGCGCGTCAAGGATGGATGAATGTAGCGTTTATGGCGGGCTGTGCATTTTTGGCGCTGCGGCAATCCGTGCACTTTGAGATATTGTTCCGGCTGACGCTGGGCGAGGGCTTTGCGTATAAGAACCGCATCAGGGCATTGGATATCGCCAGAGGGATTGTTGAAGACGACGATTTCCATGCCACCATGGACGAAATTGAGGAAATGCTCCCAATTCTGGACGAGGACTATATCATCTGGTGCCTCTATGGATATCCGTCTGACGCAGAACAGGGTGAAAACTTACTCATGGAGTGCAAACATGCAGAATGCGAAGCGGAAGTCCGGCGCATGGCGGTAAAGTGCCCGGATGGTATCAGAGCGGCAGTTCAGAAAGCGGATTCCGAGGAGTACAAGAAACTGACAGAACTCGTACAGAGTGCGAATCCTGCGCTCTATGAAGAGATTCACGCATCGTATCAGGATGTATTTCGGGAAAAACTTGCTATGGAGCTGGTTCAGTGGCATTTTAAGGGGTGCGAAGAGACCGCAAAACAATATCTTATGGGGAAATGTTCGCTGGACATTTTGCTGCCCGGACTGGAACAGAGCGGGCGCAGCAATGCGTGTTATCTGTGGCCGGGGAACTATGAGAGAATCAATCACCTGAAGGCATTGGAGGAATTTTCTTTCTATCGCCGCGCAGTGATACTGGAACTGTTAAAGGGTGTGCCCGACTTTTTTCAAATGTATTCTGTATCAATGGCAAAACTGGAAAAATCAAAAGACAAGTCGATTTTGTATGGCAAGGAGCAGGTTGCAGGGATTTTTCAGATTTTTATGGAGGAAAATGTTCCGGTTGGTCTGCAATTAAAGGCGCTGGGCAGCGTTTGCGACAACGTATCTGAAAAACAGGACAAAATATTGTTGCTGGAAACCTGTGTGGAGGCAGCTGTTGAACGACAGCAGGAACAAGACCAGGAGCAGTGGGAGCAGGGCCTGATGGAAGCGCTCAGGCAGGGAGGTACTTCGGCTCGCTGTATTTGTCTAAAGGTACTGGAACAATCCCAGACACTGGACAACTATAAAGAACTTTTGTTTGAGATTGCGGAGAGCAGCGCAGACCAGGTACAAAAGCAGCTTCTAGCACTTTTCAGGCAGCACACTGAGTGGGACGCGGATGTTTTGGCGATGCTTGCGTCGAAGAAACAAAAGGCGCGCGGATTTGCAGTCATGGTGCTGGAGGAGTGGGTGCAGCCCTCACATTTGGAGGAAGTCAGGGCGGCGCTCGCAAAGGAAAAGAACAAGAAATTATCCATGCAGCTACAGGCATTGGCAGAGACGTTAGAGGAGGCAGGAACCGAAGGAAACCACCAGAGACCATATAGAAGGGCAGAGGAACAGCTTGCCGCGGAGATTTACAAAGGGAACAGAAAGCGAAAAGTGGAGTGGGTGCAGGATGTGGCGCTTCCTGCAGTGCATTTTCAGGACATGATATTATCTGACGGCGACACATCAAAGGAACAGGAGGCAGCTTCGCCGGAATATATGCTTGCGATATTAGCCAGCTATGCCGATATGGAAATTCCGGGGGTAAATCCAGATGCACAAAAGCTCGCAGCACCCTTGGTTCCGCAGGAGTGCGCAGCCTGTATGCGCGCCTTGTATCATGGCTGGATGGCAGCGGGAGCGGAGGCAAAGAAACGATGGGTACTCTATGCCGCGGCGCTGCATGGCGGCGCAGAGCTGATAACCGAACTGCACAGACAGATCAAGGACTGGGCGGATCATTCCCGAGGTGCAATCGCGGCGGAAACGGTACGTGCCCTTGCGCTAAACGGGAGTTCACAGGCGCTGCTTCTCGTTGACCAGATGGCGCGCAAATTCAAGTCGAACCAGGTCAAAAATGCGGCAAAGAAAGCCCTCTTCGAGGCGGCGGCAGCGCTGGGAATCAGCAGGGAAGAGCTGGAGGACAGGATTGTGCCCGATTTTGGATTCAATGCGCAGATGGAGCGCGTCTTTGACTACGGCACACGCACCTTTACAGTCCGCCTGAATCTATCACTGGAGATAGAAGTCTATGACGAGAGTGGGAAGAAGCTCAAAAGTATGCCCAAACCCGGAAAACAGGACGATGCCGATAAGGCAAACCAGGCGCAGGACGAATTCAGGCAGCTGAAAAAACAGCTGAAATTAGTAGTCGCGGGCCAGAAACTTCGCCTGGAACAGGCGCTCAGCGCAGCGCGCTTCTGGGAAGCACAGAAGTGGAGAGCGCTGTTTGTCCAGAATCCGGTCATGCACCAGTTTGCCGTAGGACTCATATGGGGAACCTACGAGGAAGGACTGCTAAAAGACACCTTCCGCTACATGGAGGACGGCAGTTTCAACACCGTGGAAGAGGAGGAGTACACATTGCCGGAATCGGGCGTGATCGGACTTGTACACCCGCTCGAACTGTCGGAGGATATCATCGCAGCATGGAAAGAGCAGCTCTCAGACTATGAGATTACACAGCCGGTAGAGCAGCTGGAGCGCCCGGTTTATCGGATTACAGAGGAAGAGCAGGGCGCGCAGAAGCTTACCCGGTTTTATGGCAGGGAACTGAATGGCTTGTCCCTGTCAGGCAAACTGTTGACACAGGGCTGGGTGCGCGGTGAGATAATGGACGCAGGATTTTTTGACAACTATTGCCGCAGCGACAGTGTGTTTGGCGCGAAACTTATGTTTTCCGGCTGTTCCGTAGGGTATGAGAACGAGGATGTGACAATCGATGACCTGTATTTTTACCAGACGATCGGCGGCACGTCCGGCAAGACAGAACCATGCAGGCCAGATGAAGTCAGTGCGCGGTATTTCAGCGAGACTGTCCTGCAGATTGCAAGAACCGTCGGGGAAGCGTGACGGCAGCAGCTATTTCGATTGAACAAATGGAGGTAGTAAGAAATGGATGTAGAAAAAGAAAACAGGGAAAGACAAGTGCTGCGCAGAGTAATGAGTTTGCTGGAACTAACAGCAAAAAATCAAGAACTTTTAGAGCAGTATCTGGATTTGACAAAACCAGAAGATGCGAATCTCTTAAAGGATGTGGAGCATCAGAACTTTCAGAAACTTCAACGCAATACGAGGCAGGAGATACACCACTTTCTGGAAACACGCAAAGAGGAGGGTGCGGAATGGGCAGAACGCTTTGTTCGCTTTATAGCGGAGGCTGGCAGGGAAACTTCCCAGGGCATTCTCGCTTACTGGGAATTTAACAGGGAATATGAGTATTTAGGACAATTGCTGCCGCCAGGCCTGGTGACAGCGATATATGTGAATGCTTCTGCATGGAATGATGGCAATATGCGAATGACGTATTTAAGTCCCTTGGTTGAGACAGGATTCAAAGATCCGGAAGTGTTTTGGCAGGCACGGGAGCTGTGCTGTAACAAGGACGGCGTCAACACGCAGATGCTCCTGGCAGCACTGTACCTGTATTGCGTGAAACCTTTGGAAGAGAACAAAGGCAGACTCTGCATTCCCATAGATAAAGATCAGAGAGCAGCTGGAAATCCAAAGCACATCAGAGAGATGACAGAATATCTGGAAAACCGCCTGATCAATAATATTGACGGACTGTTTGAACAAAATTCTGAACCGGAGGAAAAGGATTTCGAAACGCTTCAAAACTTTGTCCGCAATGCTGACCTGGATGCACCCATTCCAAAAGAAGTCTGGGAAATACTGTCAGGGAGACGTAAATACAATTACCTGATGGCGTTTCTGTCTTTTCTGGCATTCCTGGCAGTGGAGCATTCCGACAGGTTTGTATCCATGCTCCGGCTCACGACAGCGATGGATTTTATGTCGGTCAAAAACCTGCCCTTGGAAAAATGCCTTGCGACAGGAGACGACTGGTTTTGCAGACATATTGCGGCGTTGGAAAAGTGTCTGGAAATCCCCGATGATATGTACATCCGCTGGGCGCTTCCAAACAGGCAGACAGAGATTTTAGAGCGCATGGCAGTGAAGGCACCGGATGCAATCTGTGCGGTATTAAAGGATGTGCCGGCGGACGACAAAGGATATTTGCGGACATGTATCAAGACCGGCAATCCTCAATTGTATGCACTGATGGAAAAAGAATTTGCGGACAACTATCACAGGGCAGCGGCGGAGCAGGCAGTCAGGACATACACGGTTTCGCAGGACGAGGCAAGGCGTTATCTGTCAGGGGAAGCAGAGATTGAGGACATACTTCCCTGCGTGGCAGATTGGCGGAATATGCATCTGTACAATAACAGATATGAATGCCAGAATATCCACGACTATATGGTATTTGGGGAACTGCAGGTTTACAGGAGGGCGTTAGTGTTGGAATGCCTGCGTCTGTCTGCCTATTATTTTAGTACTTACTGGGTTGATGCGAAACTGGATCAAACAGAGAAGACACAGCGTTACAAGCTGTGGGATGAACGCCAGGTGAATAGTATCTTAAAATTGCTGGAGGAAGAAAACGTTCCGCCCAGGTATCAGATTGACTTTCTCGGTACAGTCTATCATTGTGCCACGGATAATTCCGGCAGGGAATGTATCAAGGCGATTGCGTCCTATCATAAGGACTGGCATCAGGAGTGGAAAGCAGCCTCCGAAGGCCGCCTCATGGAGGCTCGCATCCTTGCGATTCGCGTGATGGATATGCAGTGGGAAGAGTACAGAGATGACCTGCTCTCCTGCGCCTCCGAAAGCAGCAAACAGGCAAGAAAACTGATTCAGGAAATTTACACAGCGCATCCAGACTTGGAGCAGGATATCCTCAATATGCTCAAATCCCCGCGCGGCGAAGAGCGTGAGATGGCAGTAGAAGTGCTCCAGGGCTGGGGGGTGGAAAAATATCGGGAGGCACTGTTCCAGGCGCTCGAGGCAGAAAAAACAAAAAAGATACGCACGATATTGCAGAGCGCACTAAGCCTGAACAATTCAAATGATGAGAAACAAAGCACCACAGAGTGGCCGCTGGAAAAACTGATACAGGAAGCACTGACCGGCACGTGGAGGCGGAAACTTTCATGGCTGCCGCTCGACACCTTTCCAAAAGTTCATAATAAAGACGGCGGGGAGGCCTCTGAAGAATATCTCGCAGCAATCCTGATCAGCTATGCAGACAGGAAAGAACTCGGAATCAGCAGGGACGCAGCGCGGCTGGCAGCAGAGCTCAATCCATCAGAATTAGCAGCGTATATTAAGGAATTGTATCACTTCTGGTTCAGCGAAGGCGCGCAGGCAAAGCGCAAATGGGTGATCTACGCCGCCTCGATTCACGGCGGGGAGACAATCGTGACAGACCTGTATGCACAGATTCAGGACTGGCCGAAAAATGGCCGCGGCGCGATGGCTGCGGAGGCGGTAAAAGCCCTCGCGTTAAATCCGTCACCCACAGCGCTTGTCCTGGTAGACCAGATTTCCAGAAAATTCAAGTACTATCAGGTGAAAAGTGCAGCCGCAGAAGCGCTGGATTACGCCGCGGAGCAGCTGGGGATTTCCAGGGACGAGATGGAGGACAGAATCGTGCCAAGCCTTGGCTTTGACGAGCAGATGGAGCGCATTTTCGACTACGGAAGACGAAAATTTAAAGTGGTTCTAACCCCGGCGCTCTCACTGGAAGTCTACGACGAAAAAGGAAAAAAATTAAAAAGTATGCCCGCCCCTGGCAAAACAGATGATCCAGAACTGTCAAAAGCGGCAAACGATGCATGGAAATCCCTGAAAAAGCAGTTAAAAACAGTCGTCACTAACCAAAAACTGCGCATGGAGCAGGCGCTGAGCACAGAGCGCCACTGGCAGACAGAACAATGGAAAGAACTGTACATAAAGAATCCCGTCATGCGCCAGTTCGCCATTGGACTGATATGGGGGGTGTATGAGGATGGAGGACTTGTAGAAACATTCCGCTATATGGAAGACGGCACATTCAACACTGTGGACGAAGAAGAGTATACACTGCCGGATAACGCCAGTATCGGTCTGGTACATCCCGTCGAATTATCGGAAGAAACCCTGTCGGCATGGAAAGAGCAGCTGTCTGACTATGAGATCGCCCAACCAGTAGAACAGTTGGAACGCCCGGTTTTCCGCGTGACAGAGGAGGAAATAGACGAGATGGAGCTGACTCGATTTGGCGGAGTGGTCGTGAATTCCTTATCCCTGTCAGGAAAACTTCAGAACATGGGGTGGTACAAAGGAGAAGTCGGAGACGGCGGCGGTTTTGACACATACTATCGCTATGATTCTGATAAGAACGCGGAACTGAGTTTCTCAGGAGATTTCATCGCCTGCTCAGATACCAATGTGGATGTCTATGAGGTGCATTTTGCACAGACTGTCACAGGAGCATCGCAAAGACTTGCGCCATGCAGACTGGGAGAGGTAAAACCACGGTATTTCAGCGAGACAGTGCTGCAGATTACAAGGGCAACCGCCTCATCGACAGAGCGACGGCCTTATCCGGACTGCAAAAGGCGGTACTGGTAATAAATCGAATTGCTTTTTTTGCAACTGCCCACAGGAACGCTACAGTTTCATAATCTTATATAGAATCGTAACAGTGCACAGCTCATGTAAAAGGCTTAATGGATTACATGAGCTGTGCGCTGCTTTTAAATGCATTTTGGCTTTCAAACGATACGTTTTCCCACGGAATGCGCAGTATATGCGCCTGTGAGCAGTAACCTGTTGTTGTTACTGATCACGCCTCGTCTGATTATGGGATAATTTTGTTTATTGAAGGCGTAAACAGCAACAATTTTTGCACACAAATTGATTAAAGGAAAAAGCGAAAGCTTTTATCAATTTGGCGCAAGCTTCCCACTACTTTTGCGGATGACTGAACAGTAACCCTGTTGGTTACAATTCACACCAACGCCAGTTTTTATCAGCTTATAAGTTATTGAGGTGTGAATTATAACAGCTTTTGCACACAAAATGCTAAAAGGCAAGCATTTTGGCGCAAGATTCCCACTACTTTGGCGTAGGTGTGAAAAGTAACCCCTGTTGTTATAAAAATTAAAAAATAAATGAAAGGGTGCAGATAAAAATAGTTGGTAAGTGTGTTTACAAATCTCCTTATAAATGA
>CAMWXE010000039.1 GCA_947178145.1 uncultured Lachnospiraceae bacterium
GCACAAAAAGCCTCGCCGTAGCCCACTACGTCTGCGTTTTTTGTACTGCACTCTCGAAAAAATATCCTGCGCAATCTGTATCACTTATTTTCCTACAGTTCCTTACGGAAGTTACTTTTCACACCTACGCCAAAGTAGTGGGAATCTTGCGCCAAAATGCTTGCCTTTTAGCATTTTGTGTGCAAAAGCTGTTATAATTCACACCTCAATAACTTATAAGCTGATAAAAACTGGCGTTGGTGTGAATTGTAACTTACGGAAGGCCGCTGTTCACTCTTTCTGCATAACCTGACCTGGACAAGCCAGAGCCAAAATTTTGCCAGTTTGCGCAAGATTTCATTGTTAAGTGCCTAAGAGCATACCAAAATCAGCTGGGACTGCAGGCAGTAACTGCAGGGTATTTTTTCATTCCAGTTCCTGTTTATTTTATCAGTCAATTCTGCACATTTTCTTATCATTGCTAAATTCTTAAAGAGAAATAAATAAATTATTAATTTTTTCTTGTAATATAAAGCAATTAGCGCTACAATATAAAAAAGGATATTCGTAATTGCATGAGCACAAAACAGTTACAAAAAACACCTAAAGGGGGTCTCAATGAGCACACAAACAAAAACAAACAAACCTAAGAAACGCATTGCCGATGAAATCATGTCTCAGATTGGCAAAAGTGTTATTTTCGTATTCCTTATTGTGGCAATTGTCGCTATCATCATGGTGGGGTGGCTAATCATGACATCGAAGGAAACTGAACTGACACTGGAGTCAAGTGCTGCTGCTAACCAGTTAACTGGATTTCTGGAACAGTATATCAGAGGTGTGGAACAACTGTCTGTTAATCCCGAAATAAAAGATGTCATGCTGCAGACCGGCGCCGGCGATGATATTCTGCAGGCGGACAATATGGATACTGTCCGGGCGAATCTCCTAAATATCGCAGACACTGATCAGGAAAATACATTATCTGTATGGATCGCCGACATTGATGCAAGCGTCCTGACACAGTCTGATGGATTCACATCCGGGGAAGGCTGGGATGTCACAACACGAGAATGGTACAAATGCATTGGTTTGGGCAAGACGATTCTGACAGAACCATACATTGATTCTTCGACTGGAAAAATGATATTAAGTGCAGTATCCCCTGTTTATGATGACGCTACAGGCACCGCCATCGGTGCTGTTGGAATCGATCTCTCCCTGGAGCATATGACAGATGTTATGAGCGAATACACCTTCGGACATGATGGCTATATCCTGCTGTTATCCGGGAGCGGAACTTTCCTCTATCATCCACAGAATGATATTATACAGAAAAATATCACAGATGTCAAAATATCACAAAATGTTGTGGACGCAGTACTTTCAGGCAGTGATGTTTTTCTGCGGTATACCGTCGATGGTGTGACAAAATATGGTTCTGTATCTCCTGTCGGCGAGACAGGCTATATCGTACTTAGCAACATGCCTTTGACCGAATACTATTCCATGCTGATCATAATGGTCATCGCCCTGGTTGTAGTCTTTGCTATTGGAATCGCACTGATTGCACTCAGCATCAGAAAGAGCGCCGCGAATCTGACGAAACCGATTTTAGAGTTAAATCACACAGCGCAGCAGCTTGCTGATGGGAATCTGGATGTACATCTCAATATCGATTCGGAAGACGAAATCGGTGAGCTGGGGAAATCCATCCAAAGGACCGTCGATCGATTAAAAGAATACATTGTATACATAGACGAAACTGCCGAGGTACTTGCACAGATTTCAGACGGAAAACTCAGTATTCACCTGAAAAATGATTATGTCGGCGAATTCCAGAAGATAAAGACCGCCCTGCTCAACATCTCCGCCTCCATGAATGATGTCATGGAAGGCATTAATGCAAGTTCCAGCCGTGTGTCTATAGGTGCATCCGAGTTAGCGTCCGCTTCTCAGATGATCGCAGAAAGCTCAGAATTGCAGGCTGCTTCTGTAGAACAGCTCGCGGCGACGACGAATACCGTTGCAGATCATGTAGAAGAGAGCCACAGAGATGCGGAAGCTTCTGCTAAGGAAACTGATAAAGTCACTGCAATGATTGAACAAAACCAAGAAAAGATGACAATGATGATGGATGCGATGAATGAAATCCGTCAGACATCTCAGCAAGTTGTTGGCATCATCCAGACCATCGAGGAAATTGCCGACCAGACAAATCTCCTTTCACTGAATGCTTCCATAGAAGCCGCCCGCGCTGGTGAGGCTGGAAGGGGTTTTGCGGTCGTGGCAGACGAGATTGGTAAACTTGCGTTGGAGAGCTCAAAAGCAGCAAGCTCAACAAAAGATCTGATTGAGATTTCTATGGAGGAAATCAGCAAAGGAAACGCAATTGCTACCGATGCCATGAATTCATTGAAAGAATCTGTAAGCGCAGTTGATCGCGTAAACGAAATGATCAAAAAGACCGCCGAAAATTCCGCAATTCAGGCAGAAAACATGGAGCAATTACGTGTCGGAATCGATGAAATTGCCCGTAGCATTCAGGACAACTCTGCCGCATCACAAGAGACCTCTGCTACTTCTGAAGAGCTTGCGACACAGGCTGATCTCTTAAATAAAATGGTACAAAAATTTGAATTAATCAACTGAAAAGGTGCCTCTGCATAGGGGCACCTTTTTTGTCAACAAATCTACTCTTCAATCACTGTTGCGCAATCCTCCGCAGCTGCCTGCTTTAAAACTGCCTAAAATTCTGTCCCGATTCACTCGCATCCGTGCCAACGTCAACTGCCATATTCTTCTGTCCGTTATACTGACGGGCAGTAAAATTTGCCAGCAACACCGACTCACGAGCGTTAATACCTAAAGCCACCTTGCAAACTTTATCGCTCGTGAGTATAATTCGCTGCTACGCACAAGTCATATCAAATACCCGACTGCAAATCTGCTCTGCCAGAGCAAGATTGTGCGTGATGACAACAACTCCCATATTGCGGGCTTCTGCCTTGTCACAAATCCTGTTCCAGATCTGTGCCTGTGTGATGACATCAAGCATCGTACTGATCTCATCACAGATCAAAAAAGAAGGATTGCTCATCAGGGCTCTCGCCACACAAAAACGCTGCAGCTCCCCGCCTGAGAGCTCCCTTGCAAAACGCTCCATCCATTCCTGTTCAATGCCAAGGGAAACCAGCAAATCCTCCTGTATCTGTCCACTCTCCGCCAACACTTTCCGAAGCCGCCAACGGGGATTAATCGCGCGCTCGGGATGCTGACAAATAAGCTGTACCGGACAGACTCCTTTTTGGGGAAGCGGCTTTCCATCCAGCAAAATCTCGCCCTCCGAAGGCACCAAATAGCCCGCAAGCAGCATCGCCAGAGTTGTTTTGCCATAACCACTAGGGGCAATCAATCCAACACACTCTCCCTGCTCCACACCAAAATCAAAGTCTCTCAACACCCATTCCTGCTTTTTATGATAG
The DNA here is from genome assembly GCA_947178145.1 of uncultured Lachnospiraceae bacterium. Lineage (GTDB taxonomy): Bacteria > Bacillota > Clostridia > Lachnospirales > Lachnospiraceae > COE1. The sequence continues at coordinate 3,465 of CAMWXE010000039.1, forward strand.
CGAAATCTCACTCTTTTTGCTTCAAGCCACATCATACACCTCTCCTCTACGCGATATCTCCACTGCGCAAAAACAATTTTTTCATACAGGTATGCATTCCATCCTGGCATACATGCCACAAATGCCTCGGCTGATTCTGCCTCAAATCGCGTAAAAACACCGCACTTCCCCACCGCGCAGCTCCCGCATGGGCGGTGCTTCCTGCTCACATTTTGCCGACTTACAGCTGCATCTTGGAGCAAACAGGCAACCCTTTGGCAGATTTCCGGCATATGGCTGAAAGCCGGCAATCGGTTCGAACCCATTCTGTGGTAATGCCCTCCAGAGTGCTTTGCTGTAAGGGTGACGCAATGACTCCGGACCCATGCGAAAGTCCAGAGCACTGGTCGTTTCCACTGTCGTTCCCGCATAGAAAACTGCAATCTTGTCCGCAAATGCAAATGCCAGGTCAATATCGTGTGTAATCAAAATCACTGCCTTCCCCTCGTCCGCCATTTCACGGAACAATGTCAATGCCTCCAACGCCTGATGGAGACTCATACCTGGCGTCGGCTCGTCAGCAATAATCAATCGCGCATCTGTGATCAATGCCGTAGATACCAGCACCCGGCGCGCCATACCACCCGAAAGTTCAAATGGATAACATTTTTCTGTACTTTCGGATAGCCCAAGCCGACCAAAAACCCCCTTCCTCTTCGCTGTCGGATATGGTTTTTTGTGTCCGTCGGCCTGTGCCCCTGCCCTCATCAGCGGGTCGAGGTAAGCGATGGACTGCGGCACAAGTGACATCTCGTTTCCTCTTAATTGCTCCTGTAATTCCGGTGTCAATATTTGGCCGTCATAGCGCATATCGCCGACAGCAGTCGCATTCTCCGGCAGGATTCCCAATATCGCCGACGCAAGCAGACTCTTCCCGGAGCCGGATGAACCGGCAATTGCCAGAATTTCTCCTGTATGTACTTTTATACTTAAATTCGAAATCACCTGCAAGTCTCTCTGTCCAAGCGCACTGTCATACATCCTGAAAGAAACCGACAAATCGCATATCTCAAGAAGAGGGCAATCCTGCTTCTGCTTTTTTTCCATTGTATTTCCCATAAAATCCTCCATGCCGTTTTTGGCGCTCAATGCAGTTTGCACAGAATCTTTCCCCATCTCTCTGCACATTTCATTCCTGCGCGCTGTAAGGATCAATCACGGTTCGCAGATTTTCCCCCACACGGTCAATCAGCAGCACAGTCAAAACCAGCAAAAGTCCTGGAAACACCGCCATCCACCACATGCCAGAGGAAAGGTATCTCATACTTTCAGCCAGAATAATACCGATTGCGGGCTGTTCTGGCGGCAGCCCGTAACCCAGAAAAGAGATGGACGCTTCGTGCAGAATTGCATGGGGAAACATCAGAATCAGTCCCACGATAAACTGCGGAGCCAGGTGCGGCAGTAAATGATGAAGCAGTATCCATTGACTTGATTTCCCTAAGCGGCGGGAGACTGCTATATAGTGCTGACTGCGCAGCTGCAGCACCTCTCCCCGTATCAGTCGGGCAAGGCTTGTCCAGTGTGTTGCCGCGATACCAACCAACAATCCCTTCATCCCTCTTCCAAGAGAAAATGATATTAAAATGATAAAAACAGTATGCGGAATCCCCATCATCAAATCAATCACCCAGTTGATGATTCCATCCATAAACTTTGATCCCATTGCCGCCACAATCCCGATTAAAATGGCAATTACCGCGCTGATGCAGGATGCCGCAATCCCCACTGTCATACTGACAGACAGACCTTTTATCGTGCGCAGCAGCAAATCCCTTCCCAGATTGTCTGTGCCAAACAGGTGCCCCCACGAAGGCGGTTGTCTGGCATTTAGAACATCAGTACTGACAGCTTTCTCCGAAATCAATAATCCAAAAGCATAAAGCGCCAGCATCAAAATCGCCAGCATCATTGTCAAAATGAATGCTTTCGTCCGCTGGTTGAATCCTTTTCTGTGTCTTGTCTGACTCATCTGCCCACCTCCCGCATCCTAGGGTCTACCACTCTGTACAGCAGATTCGCAATCATATTTCCCACACAGACAAACAGCGCAGAAAACAGTGTGATTCCCAGCAAAAGCGGCACATCGGAATTGAGCCCCGCCGCAGAGACAGCCGATCCCAGACCCGGATAAGAAAACACATTCTCCGCCAGCACAGATCCGCAAAAGAGCTCCGCAAAAGAGGCAAACTGCAGTGTTATGGCAGGCAGAACTGTATTGCGCAGACCATGACGCCAAAACAGCGTCCGTCTGCTCTCTCCGCGGGCGCGGGCAAACAGAATATACTCACTGTTCATCACATCAATCATTTTCTGTCTTGTGTGCAGCGCAATATTGGAAAAGGACATCAGGCTTAGCGTAAATGCCGGAAGCACCAGATGATGCAGGCGCTGCCAGATCGTCACCTCGCTGCTGCGCATACCAATCGGTGTCGAGAATCCGACAGGAAACCAGCCCAATATCACAGCAAAAATCATGAGAAAAATAAGACCAAGCCAGAATGTCGGCACACTGCTCAGCAGATAACAGAGCTTACTGATGATTTTATCCTGCCATTTATCCCGGTTCATTCCCATAATGCATCCCAGAGAAAACCCGATGATTCCCGAAAATACCCAAGCGCACATCATGAGGGCAAGGGAATTCTGAAACCGCTCCGAGATAATCTCAATCACCGGCCGCCGATACAAAAGTGACATGCCAAAATCCCCATGCAGCAAAGCGAAGAGCCAGCTAACATATCGCTCTACAGGAGGCTTGTCAATCCCCCAGTACACCGCAATCTCAGACCGCTGCTCCTCTGACACTGGTCCGATTCCCATCAGATATTGCTGGACCGGATCAACCGGAGAGGCACTCACCAGCGCAAAAGAGATAACACTGACTGCAAAAAGCAGCAAGATCACACGAATCATATGTATAATAAACTGTTTTACTATTTTCACTATTTCTGACACTCCTGTCATATTCAAATTATGCCTTCTCATTTGATGACACATCTGTCACTTTATATCTCTTCTCATTTTCATTATGACACATCTGTCACTTTATATCTCTTCTCATTTTCATTATGACACATCTGTCACTTTATATCTCTTCTCATTTTCATTGTGACGCAACTGTCACTTTTGCACTTCTTCCCACTTCCACTCAGAAAGATTCTGAAGCAGCGGCATGGACGAACCATGCGGGTGCAGCTGCTGCTCACCAATGTCAAGCCCGTCACGCACATAATAGAGGTGGTCCACATTGACGATCCACACCCACGGACACGCCCCTTTCATGGATGTTCCCGTCTCGCCGTCCCACTGGGCAAGCTGCCAGTTCCGGTACGCCTCCTCTGTCGTCAGCGCCTCCATGGCAGCTGACAGATACTGATCTGTCTCCTCCGACTGATATCCTTCGGGATTATAGAAATCATCCTTGAAAGCTCCGCTGCTCTGATACAGACAATAACTTTCATAAGGATTGGCAGCACCCCAGCCCATCATGACACCATCCGAAAACATCCGTTTCGCCAGATCATCCCAGCTGGTTCCCTCCACATTGATGTGAATGCCGATATCCTCCACCTGCTCCGCAGCGGCAAAAGCAATCGCCTGACGCACAGAATCCCCGCTGGGATACAGCACTGTAAACGAGGCTTCCACACCGTCTTTCTCCACAATGCCATCCCCGTCAGAATCAGACCAGCCTGCGTCTGCAAGCAGCCTCTTTGCATAGTCCACATCCGTGTCGATCACAACCTCCGGATTGTTCCACGGCATGCCGTCATTCTCAGAATAGCAAGGTGTTGCAAACCCATTCAGTGCCGCGTCTGCGACCAGTTCGCGGTCAATGGCACAGGCGATGGCCTGACGGATTTCCAGATTGCAGGTCACGTCATTTCCAATCGGATAACCACTCTCTGTGACCTTCCCTTCCGCAGGCAGCATTGGCAGCGTAAAGCCGCGATTGTCAACAGAGGTCACACGCGCAACATGATAGCCGCCAATTTCCGTACCTGCAAGCGTCGCCGCCGTCAGCGCCACATCAACCTGCCCGGCCTGAACAGCGGCAAACGCAGCATCTTCTGTCATGAAAACGATGGTCACATTTGCAATAGAAGGAATCCTCCCGTAATAGTCCTCATTCGCCTCCAGAATCAACTGCTCCTGCGGATTCCACTGGACAAACTTCCACGGACCGGAACCGACAGGGTTTGTCCCGTAATCCGCACCATAGGCATGCTCCGGGACTATCCCCACAGATGCAATTGTATTTAAAAATACAGAAGTCGGTTTGGACAGGGTAAATACGACCGTCGTGTCATTTACCGCCTCAACCTTTTCCATAAATGTAAGGTCGATGGAAGCCTGCGCCGCCCTTGCCGTCTCGAAAGTAAACACAACATCATCAGCGGTGACTGCCTCCCCATCCGTAAACTTCGCATCATCACGCAGTGTAAATGTCCACACCAAACCCGATGCATCAAGATGATAATCGACAGCCAGATCATTCTCAAAACTCATGTCACTGCGATATTTGACGAGCGTACTCTGTATCAACGGCGTATTTCCATGTCCCCATCCCTGCACAGGGTCCAGCGTGGACGGTTCCGAGGAAATCGCCACAACCACTCCGTCGCGCTGCAAACTGCTGACCGGATACGCACCGGAAGCACAGCCTGAAAACACACCCATCACAATCGCGCCAGCCGCTATCCATAAAAATCTCCATTGCCAACCTGTTTTTCTCATTATCTCTCCTTTTCATTCAGAAATATATACACATCCAGTCATGGGAATGTTCTCCGCCACTGGCCACCGCGCAGGGCGGATGCTGTGTATTTGCGCCTCTGTGCAAAAAAATTTCAGTACGACACGCTTTCCATGCGCAGTACTGAAATTTATTATATCCCATACCTATTATTTTTGTAAGCCGGGGGAGGGGTTGTTCGTGTGAAAAATACTTCCAGGGCAGCATGGGGGATTTGATTGCATCATCGAAAGCGCCTATGCGAGCCAGTCCTAATTTGCTAAGACTAATTCAGACAGAGGCCGAAAACTGTAACCCATGTCCTCCCACTTTGTCAGCAGCTCGTCCAAAATCTCACCGTTTGTCCGGGACGTATTGTGCAGCAGCACGATCGCCCCCGGATGAATGCGCGACGTGAGCTTGTCAAAAGCAGCATCGTGGCTCGGCTGATTCTCTGTATCCCAGTCCACGTAAGCCAGACTCCAGAAAATTGTGTTGTAACCCAGCTCCTGGGCCATCTTGATATTCTGTGCATTTGCCTTGCCCTGGGGCGGGCGGTAATATGGTGACAGTGTCGTGCCGGTTATCGCGGAAAAGGAATCCGCCACATCGTCCAATTCTTTCTGAAATGCCTCCAGATCCGATATTGACGACATATCCGGGTGGTGATAGGTATGGTTGCCCACGATATGCCCTTCCTCAACCATGCGTTTCACCAAGTCCGGTGCTGTCTCCAGAAAATGTCCTACAACAAAAAACGTCGCTGTGACATTGTGTTTTTTTAGCGCGTCCAATATCGGCCCGGTGTTGCCGTTCTCGTATCCGCAGTCAAATGTCAGATAGATTACTTTTTCACTGTCATCGCCCATAAAATAGGCATCATACCACGCCAGGTCCTCCGGTGATGCATTCCCCACAGGCTGCGTGCCGGATTCCCCGAAAGAAAGCCCCCAGTCCTCCGAATTCAGCACCAGCTCAAATCCTTCCGGCGGCTGCTTTTGCACTGTGGCATTTTCTGATGCAGCGGGATCTGTTTCGCCCCCGGCACTGTCATCACCTGCTGTGTCCTGCCCCGTCATGCGCAAATCCTCTGCTTCCTGACCTTCCATCTCCTGAAACACAGACGGTGTCCGATCCTCCAGATCCACGTTTACGACCGTCCGTTCCTCCGCTTCCGCATCACTTCGCAGCGCTGCCTGTGTACCGGAACTGCCGCACCCTGTCAAAACTATTGTCATTGCGATTGCTCCCAATGCGCAGGCTGTCTTTTTAATACTTTGTCTGTTCACTTTTGTATCTCTCCTGTTTCCTTTTTAATTTGTTTTCGGAATCAATCTTTCTGTCAGATGTCAGAAAGGCTTTTCCCAACACGCTCTCATCCACTATATCACAATTCCGTCAAGATGGTCGCACTCATGCTGTATAATCTGTGCAATCCATCCAGAATATTTCTGCTTCTGCTTTTTCCATCCGGTGTCAAAGAACTCCACCTCGATATCCTGATATCTTGTGGTTGGACGCACTCCGGTCAGGGACAGACACCCCTCCTCAGTTTTGTACGCACCCGTTTTCTTCGTGATCACCGGATTGATCATTGCCACATTCATAAATCCCATGTTGACCGCAATGATCCGCTTTGACACACCGATCATATTTGCAGCCATCCCAACACACCTGGTCTCGTTTGCCTTCAATGTGTCGAGCAAGTCTGTCACCACCTGCTGGTCTGCCTTAGTCGCCGGCTCTGATTTCTGACTCAGGAAAATAACATCTTTCATAATCGGCTTAACCACAGTAATCGTCTCCCCCTTCCAAATTCACCTATTCGCTCCCCCTCACCAGGTTTGTGGTCTCTCAGCCACAGCCTCAAACGCGATTTTATTTCATATTTTATTATATGCCATGACATCTCTTGTAGCAAGTAGTTGTTTATGGAGATTCTGTGATACAGAAAACAGCGGACGGTAAGACATAACATCTTTCCGCCCGCTGTTTTGTAATACTTCATATAGTACTACCAGCATTACCCTTCAATCTGAATATATTTGCTCTCCTCAACCGCAGGTTTTGCCTCCTTCTTTGGAACAGACACTTTCAGAATGCCATCCTCAAATTTGGCCCTGATATCCTCCTGTGTGATATCCTCGCCGACATAGAAGCTTCTGCTGCACGTTCCGTAATACCGCTCGCGGCGGATATACTTGCCGCTCTCGTCTTTCTGGTCATTGTTCTGACTCGTCTCGGCATTGATTGTAAGATATCCATTCTTGAGTTCTGCCTTCACATTCTCCTTTTTGCAGCCCGGAAGATCGATATCCAGCTCGTAGCCGTTCTCCGTTTCCTTGACATCTGTCCTCATCAGACCTGTCGATGTATTGTAGCGCGAAGCAGACCGCATCGGACGGGCAAAGTCCTCAAAGAAATCGTCAAATAAACTTTCTCCAAAAATACTATTCATAACATTTGAACTTGGTAATAACATAAACCATTCCTCCTTTAAATTATATTCCTGTGTAGCAGCTCCTGTTAGCTGTTGTTTTATTTGTTATATATGTTATAACACAATTATTAGCACTCGTCAAGCCAGAGTGCTAATAATTTTTCTAAAGAATTTCTAAACTGCTGATTTTATTTTATCCGAAAATATTGGGAAATATACTATTTTACGCAAAATCAACACAAGATTTGATTTTTACACAAAAAAAACGAGCTAATCTCTTAGCCGTTTTCCGCTCTATCGACAATATATACACTTTTGGCAGGAGAAGTTATCTTGTCAATTTATTTCTTCTTAAGAATGACTTTCCGCATACCCGAACCACAAAAATCGTGAGGGATTCTTTTAAATCCTCTTTTTTCATAAAATGTTTCTTTCCCTTTTTCTGCGATCAGCTGTACACTGGAGCGCGCTTCGCACGGTGTTTCCCGATCGACATACGCAATCATCATATCAACGATTTTGCCGCCGATCCCCATTCCCTGAAAGGCAGGATGTACCACAACGTCAACAATTACGTAATACAGTCCGTCACCAATCAGCCTTCCCATTCCAACAGTTTGATGGTCTTCCACTGCGGTCACTGTATATAAACTATGATTGAGTGATTTCTCTGTCTGTACCTTTGAAAAATTTAACCACCCGACGCTTTCTCTAAGCCTGTAATACCATAACCCCATTCCCGTTTCCACTAAATTTCTGTTAAAATTCTCCCAACCTCTGTATTGCCGTTACTGTTCAGACATCCACAAAAGTAGTGGGAATCATGCGCCAAATTGATAAAAGCTTTCGCTTTTTTCTTTAATCAATTTATGTGCAAAGATTGTTGCTGTTTACGCCTTCAATAAACAAATTTATTCCAGAATCAGATGGGGCGTGAACAGGCAATGCTGTACTTGCTCTTGACTTCTGTGTCTAACAGTGCTAGACTCTAGTTGTCTAATATTATTAGACACGCTTGCGTACCAACAAACATTTTTCAAGGGGGAATTTACAATGGACGAAAACAGATTAGGTCTTATGGAAGGGCGTTTTGCGGATATCATATGGCAATCCGCCCCCATCAGCACAGGGGATTTGGTTAAAATCTGTGAAGCGCAGTTTGGCTGGAAGCGCACAACGACCTACACGATGCTCAAGCGCCTCTGCCAGCGCGGTCTTTTTGAAAATGACAGCGGAACTGTGATTGTCTTAATGCCAAAAGAAACATTTCACCAAAAACAGAGCGAGCAGTTTGTCACTGACACCTTCGGCGGTTCCCTGCCCGCTTTTATCGCCACTTTTACAAAGGGAAAAACGCTGAGTGACGAGGAGGCGGACGAGATACAGCGTCTGATCGACAAAAGCAGGAAACGGAGCGGCCGTAAAAGCAAGGAGGTGTCGGAATGACACTGGGATTTTTAGCAGAGTCTCTATTTGCGACTGTACTGCAGTTAAGCTTTTACGGAACCGTTGGCTGCGGTGTGATACTGATCTGCGCACTTGTCAATTATGCGCGGGCGCCCCGGTGGATTTCCATGGTGCTCTGGGCACTTGTGGCGCTGCGGCTGGTCATACCGTTTCATTTCTCCTCCGCGGTAAGCCTGTTCCAGTTCCGCAATATTGGAAATCTCTCTGCCCAGATTGACCGCACACTTGTCTCCGGGGAAGCTTACAGCGGTGACTACCAGACTGCGCTGGAAGGCAGCGCGGAATTCGAGCAGGCTGTCGCAGCCGGAAGTCCTGTATCTGCCAATGCAGACGGCGGCAGAATGGCATATTATTACGCGCGCGAAAACGGAAGAATCGAGCCGGCAAAAACGAAATATGCGTCTCTCCTCACCATCGGTTCGCGTGTATGGCTTGCCGGTGTGGCGCTGCTGTGGATCTGGGCGGCCGTCTCCTATGTGCGGCTAACATACAAGCTGCGTTTTTCCATGCTGCTCTGCAGCGGCGTGTACGAGACAGACGTCGTCTCATCACCCTGCGTAGTAGGAATCATCCGCCCCAGAATCTATCTGGTTCCTGACCTGACAGACCAGCAAAAAATACATATTCTGCTGCATGAACGGATGCATATCCGCTATCTTGACCACATCTGGAAAGTTGTGTCCTTTCTGGTGATCAGCATACACTGGTTCAATCCTTTTTTGTGGTTTATGTACCGTCTGTTTCAGGGAGAATTGGAGAAAGCCTGCGATGAGAGAGTTCTCGCACGGCTCGGTGAGGACAAAAAGGAAGATTACAGCCAATCCCTGCTGGCACTTGCAGCGGGCAGAGACTGGAAACGCAAAAATCAAAAAAGAAAACTGCCGACGCCGATTGCATTTGGTGAGGATAATATCAAAGGCAGAATCAAACGGATTCTCGCTTACAGAAAACCGCTGGCGACAGTATCTGTTTTCGTTGTCATTCTCGCCGTTATAGGATGCGGCATCTTTCTGACCACGGCGGAGGCGACAGAAAATGCGCCGATCTCCGATCTGGCTGCAGACAGCAATGTACTGCCAGCTGACAGTGGTGATGGCACGCCAGAAACACTGCCGGAACAATCAGCCGAGACAGAACCAGCCAGCATTTTTTCGGATGAAGAGACCGCGCCCGATGAAGGAGCAGGACCTGATCTGACAGAAGTATATGAGGAACTTGCTGACAATGGTGTCACCTACCAGGCAAGATGGGACGGAATTTACCGCATCAGAGAAGATGGCCGCGAGGAGCAGCTCTATGACATTTTCGCGGGGAAGGAACCACAAATGGAAATCTTTGAGGGAAAATTATATTTTCGGACAGATGCATCCTACGAGGATGGCGCACTGGACTGGAGCAACACTGCGATTCGCTGGATTGATCTGGAAACCGGGGCAATCGGTGATCTCTCATTTTTGCAGGAAAACAGATCCATCTCATTTTTCACCATCTACAATGGTTTGGCTGTCATCTACTACGACTCGTCGGATGATTCCGATACACGGATGCTCTACATCGACGAGGATACCTCACTGAACGGCAAACACATAACACAGTTGACGGAATCGGAAAAGCAGCAGCTCGGGCAGAGCGTCACACAGTCAGTGCTTCAAAATCCCGGCCAGCTGGTCAATATTTCAAACAGGACAAGAAATCAGAATATTGCCTGTCTGGATATGGATGGGGACGGGATATCAGAAGAAATCATTCTAGAGCCTTCCAGAGAGCCTAGGAACATGGTGTCGAGCCGAAGTCTGTACGATCCCTTATTTTATTTCCATCTGCAGGTTGGGCGTGCCGACCTAGAAACATGGGGAGAGAATCTGGCAAATACGCTGTGGGCGATCAGCCTCGACGGACAAAATATACTTCTGGTTCTCTATGAGGATGGACCGAGCGGCGATCCCTATACCCATCTCTATCGGTATGAAAATAACCAGCTCCTTGAAGCAGGCGGCTTTGCAGATGATATCCGATTGTGTGAAATCAGTCCGGAAGGTGTGATTACCGGTGCCATCCGACAGGATGTTGTGCAGACCGACTGGATCACAATGCGCTGGCAGCTTGGACCGGGTGGAATGCTGGAAGAAATCCCGCAGGAATTCTATGAATTCCAAAATGGCAACTGGGTTGACCTGGTCGAGAATCTGCCCCTTCACCCTTCTATTGGAAGTACGGAAACCTTTACAATCCCATCTTCACAGTCACTGAGATTCCTGCAGACTTCTGCGGACTGGAACTGGGTGCTCATAGAGACTTCGGACGGCCAGCAGGGCTGGTTACAAATAGAACACTTCGAAGTGACAGATCTTCAAAAGAACGTGATGGATGTATTCAGCGGACTTCATATGGCTGGATAGACACTCTGGCCCGCTGCAGTCCGTCAGGGAAAATTTCCCTGCAAAACATATTTCAAATAGACAAAAGAAAATGAAAGGAAAAGGAACATGAATTGGAAAAAAATATCGTTACTGTTGTTAATAATGGGAAACACGATGCTCTTTGGCGGCTGCCAAAAACAGGATGCGGAAAATGTGTCAACAGTGGTAGACCTGCCGCTCTCACCGCAAGAACAGTATGAAATTGAACTTCTGCAGGAATCCGCCTCCAGCCTGCCCGCAGACACTGCTGCAGATGCCGCATCACAGGAATCCTCCACAGCCGCTCAAAATAATGCCGCTGTCTCTGCAGACAACACGGCAAAAGACACCCAGCCAGTCAGCAAACCATCAGCCTCCGGACATGAGCCTGCATCTGATTCCGCACAGACACTGCTGCAAAACCCTGGAACACTGGCCAGTATCGCAAACTCTGTCGAGAACCAAAGCACCGCTGAACTGGATTTGGACGGAGACGGAAACACCGAAAAAATAATACTGGAGCCTTCCAAAGACCCCAACAACGCACAGTTTTTTCAGGAGGATGACCCGCTGGCACATTACCATCTGCAAGTGGGCAGTGCAGAGTTTGAGGGCTTTGGAAGAAACATTGAGAACAACATCTGGGCAGTCAGCCTGGACGGGAAGAATATCCTGCTGGTTCTCTATGAGAATGGACCAAGCGACGACCCTTATACCTGCCTCTTCCAGTACCAGGATGGAAAAATCATTGAAACTGGCGGTTTCGCCGACGATATCCGCCAGTGCAGAATTTCCCCCGACGGCATTATCACAGGCACCATCCGAATGGATGTCGTGCAGACCGACTACGTCACCATGAGCTGGCACCTTGGTCCTACTGGCCTCCTGGAAGAAATCCCACAGGATGTATACGACTTCACAAGCGGGAACTGGGTGGAACTGCTCGAGACCCTGCCCCTGCATACTGCCTTGAAAAGCACAGAAACCTTCGACGCAGCGCCCCAGAAAGTAAAATTCCGAAAGACCTCCTCAGACGCAAGCTGGGTGCTCATAGAAACCGAAAGCGGCCAGCAAGGCTGGATGCATCTGGATCATTTCAATGTAGCGGAATTACAAAAAAGTGTATACGAGGTATTCAACGGGCTCAATATATATGATTAAATGTCAGCCCGTCACTGACAGCGGCGCACTCCTGACCTGTCGCGGAGTTTGCCTGGACTACGGCGGAAATTTGCCCGATACTCTATTGACCTGTGCAGGAACCGCCGTCCAGGTGTCCGCTATCGTTCATATCGCTCTATCCTGCACTGGTGCCTTCTCTCCCCCGCTGGCGTGTCTTTGTCATAACTGATTCCCACCAGAAGAATATTTCCGCTGTACCCTCTGACAGCATCCGGATAGCGCCTGCCCCGGATCTGCTCAATCGCTCCCTGGGCTGACTGTAGTCCCTGCCATAGTCATGACAGAGCGTTCTGACCTCATCCTCCGTAAATCCGACATATTCTGCAAACTGTCTGGGCTTAATCATCGTATATTCTTTAAAATCGGAGATCGCCGACTGGGAACCATCTTTCTTAATGGGCAGAATCCCTTTCCCATTTTCAGCGCCTCCCCATTTTCACCTCTGCTGTCAGCTCACCTTTTGATTTCGCACAGATCTATGTTTTGCGTCTTCCAAACTCCATTATAACCTCAATTCTTACGTTTCACAACCAATTATATGAAACGATGAAACGATCTTTTACGAAATCCCTCTGCAGCGTTTCAGCCAGTTGCCCCGCAGATAGTAAACAATGAACATCACAGACGTTACTGTCCAGGTCAGCGGATAACTGAACGCCACAGTGGAGACCTCCGGACGCAGCGGAACGACCACCAGATTCCAGATCACGCGCAGTACACAGACTCCGACGCAGGTCATCAGCATAGGCAAAACTGCGTCGCCGCAGCCCCTTGTCGTGCCGCCAAGTATCTCAATGCAGATATAGGTGATATAGCTGGGTGAGATTACCCACATCATCCCCAGTCCGATGGAGACCACATTCGGATCATCCGTAAACAAGTGCAGGAACATCCTCCCTCCTGCAAGCACAATAACGCTTAGCAGGATACTGGTAAACACCGCCATACCCATACAGATCCGCACACTTTTCCTGATACGGTCATACTTCCCCGCACCAAAATTCTGCCCCGCAAAAGTAGTGATCGCCACACCGTACGCACCCATGATCATCCAGAAGATGCCGTCCACCTTGCCGTACGCCGTCCATGCCGCAATCGTATCTGTCCCAAATGCGTTGATGCTCGACTGGATAATCAGGTTGGACGCGGAATACATGGTTGACTGAATCCCCGCCGGCAGTCCGATGCGAATGATACTGTGCAGAAGAACGGGATGAAAGCGAATCTCCTTGAGCGATAGCCTGTAGGAATCCTGCGTCCGCATCAAAGTTATCATCACCATCAGCGCACTAGCTACCTGCGACAGTGCAGTCGCCACCGCCACACCGACCACCCCCATCTTCAATATCGTCACGAAAAAAATGTCCAGTACAATATTGACTAAGCAGGACAAAATCAGGAAATAAAGCGGCCGCCTCGAATCCCCCACAGCCCTCAGAATACCAGAACCTATATTGTATATCAGAGAGGGGATGACACCGAGGAAATACACCCGCATGTACACGACAGACATCGAGAGAATTTCATCCGGCGTGTTCATGGCCTGCAGCGCTGCACCCGCAAAGAGAATCCCTATTATCATAATCACGGCGCCTCCCGCAATCGAGAGCGCCATCGCTGTATGTACTGTCCTTCTCACATCCTCCTGCTTCTTCGCGCCGTAATACTGGGCAAGAATCACAGTCGCGCCGGAGGAAAGCCCCGTAAAAAAACCAATCAGCAGATTGATCAGTGTGGATGCCGGTCCGCCCACCGCCGCCAGCGCCTCCTTGCCGACAAACTTTCCCACGATCACCGCATCCGTCGTGTTATAGAGCTGCTGAAAAAAAGTTCCGAACAAAATCGGAAAAAAGAAAAAAAGGAGCTGCTTCCAGATCACTCCCTCCGTTATCTGGTTGGAAATCTGACGACTTTCTGTTTTCATATGTACCTCCCTGCGCCAAATCATATGGAATCGTATGTTACCTATTATAGCCGCTTTAACGGAAAAATCAATAATTTCAATTGCCGAAATTGCGCAAAGCCATAGACACTTTGATCGCTATTTGCTATACTATCTGTATAAAATTAATACTTTTGTTTGTAAATATATTTTAATAATTCTTCAAGAAACTGCAGCGATACGGTTTCTTGTGAAAGGAGATATTCAATATGATACGTCAGGAAGACAAAGATTTTATAACACAGGCATTTCAGCGCTTAAAGGAGCGCGGCTGGTTTCCCGAACAGGAATTTGAACATTCCAGCATCACAGAAGAGGAGATTGCCGCCTTTGAACAGCAGCATCAGGTAACACTGCCCTCACTGTATAAGGCATTTTTAACCTCTTACCGCCTCCCATGGACAGAACAGAATGAAATCTGCGCAATCATCCGCAGATGGGATGAATTATCCCCACTCTGGCTGATGCTGGACAGCCCCGAAACAATGACGCAGGTATCCGAATGGATGGAAATATTGCAGGAAATACGAGATTTTTGTGAGCTGCCCGACGATTGTTTCCGCAATCTGATTCCAATCGGAGACTGGGGCGCAGGCTGGGGTCCGCTGTGCATCGATTTGTCCAGACCAGAGGACAATGTCGACATAGAGAACAGGGATACCTGGTCACTGGTGTGGTTTGACCATGAGGATTTTGACTGGGATGAGCAATACCTTGACGACAGTGATGGACTGCTGCATGGACAGAGCGCTGCCCCCGACCTGAAAACGCTGATCGAATGGTATTTCTGTGGCTCTGTCGAAAAAGCGTATGAAGAAGAAACCAGCGAAAAGCCCACCTACAAATGGTACATGGCAACTCGAAGACACTAATGGTAACTGGCTTAACTCCCACAGAAAATTTGTATAAATAACAGCCCTGTATTCCTGTCTGTTCAGAGTGTATAGACAAATCACTCTGGCAAACAGAAGTACAGGACTGTCTTTATTGTTTCCGCACCCGCCAGCTTCCGTGATAAACTGTATGTAGTCCTCCGGAAACCGAAAGTAATGTTCTTCCTCTGCCGCACGGACAAATGTCAAATCGACAGGTTGATTCGCGCCTGTCCAAGTATTCTTTCGGCTTCGTTACTGCGCAAATGCAATACTCTCTATGATCGCGTCAAACAGCGGATCCGCATCATCGCCGAAGTCCTCATGAATAAAATATTCAAATGTAATCAAAATATCATCCTTCTGTATTCCGACAAATGTTGTTTGAAAAATATTGCTGCTCTCGGTTTCCATCAGCGACTCAACTCTCATTGCCGGAAATCCGCCAATTGTTATATCCTCGACATCACAGCCATCCGCCTCGTAGGACTCCTTCGCCAGCTGCAGATCCACGCCTTCCTCTGGCATATAAGCATCAAAGAGCAGCATGGACATATCCCAGATATTGTCCTCCTCGTACCGGGAAACCAGCATGTATGAGACCTCTCCATTCTCAGAGATATCCTCCATATTCCACAGATACGGATAAGAAAAGTTTATTCCCAAATCTTCCATCGTACACTGCTGCATCACCGGCAATGGAATCACCGGATCCTGCTTCATGGCCTCGTCAAGCTCCTCCTGTGTAATCGCAATATTGCACTCTTCACCAGTGTCTGCCAGAATCTTCTGCGCGAGCACCCGCGTCAGGGGCGCAAGCACTGACCAGTGATCCTCTCCCTCCATAATGTAGCAATGGATATTGTCATTTTGGGAAGTGCTCTCGATACTCTTTAAATTAGAGGAATTTCCCTCGCTGCCCTCGATCAAAAAGGTTGGTGTCTTTACACTGTCCAGCCAGTAAATCGGGGAGCGCATCTTATACTCTTCCTCATTGTCTGTGTCAAACGTGAACTGGCTGTTATTGTGGTACTCGATCTTGTCCACAGCGCCAAACCCAAACACTGCACGGAATTTGTCTGTGTACTCCGCAGTGAGCAGGGCGCGTGTGCCGCCAGTGCTGTGTCCGCCCAGATAGATGCGGTCAGGATCGACATAGGGAAGGGACGCTGCGTAATCGTAAGCCGCCGCAAGATCATCCACCTCGCCAAAAAGTGTCTCATAATAGCCGGGATTTCCATTGCCGCCGCGGAAAGACGGATACATCGTCAGTACACCCGCCTGCCAGAATGCCGAACCAGTCTGGTCATCATCCCACGCGGGATAGCACCATGGGAAATCGTCAATGCCGTTTCCCCAGCCGCCTACCACCCATATGATCAACGGGTGCTTCTCGCCGTCGCCGGGATCACTGGAAACATACGCTGCCAAGTCTCCCACCTTGGAAGAATAGTGCACTAAGTCAAACACTCCTTCCGGCGGATCGGGAATCGGGTCGTCATCATTATTCTGTTCTGCCAGTGTTGTCTGGAAAGCGTCATGCGCCTCGGCAAAGCTCTGTGACTCCGCAGCATTCTCCGTCTTAGAAGAACTCTCTGTCCCGGCAGCGGAGCTCTCCTTCTCCGCAGAGCCCTCTTCATCAGCGACACGCGCCGTCTCAACGTTGTTTTGCGCGCCTCCCCCGTTGTCAGACACTAATTCCAATGTTGAACAGGCCGTCGTGATACACATTGCCGCTGCCATCATGACCACAAACGTTTTTCTAACAATTTTATTTTTCATAAAAAATCCCCCTTACTATGTAATACTGCTATTATACTAAACTAATGTGAAGTTTTCAATTGGATATTAAAACAAATTTTCATTGTATCAGTTCATTCCTCATCATATTTAATAAAATAATCCGTACTGGGAAATGCACCGAAATCCAGTCTGATACAATAGGATGGTTCCATGCATTCCCCTTCATAAATATAATATGCCATCAGAGCTCCGTGCGTAATGTAGAAATACGCATATTCCAGCCGCTCTCTCTCATCGTAATAGTACTTTTGGCTATGTTCCGTTGTTCCAAATTCTCGTTCATTATAATAACACTCTTTTCTCTCCAAAGTGCCATCCTCGCGATAGAAGTATTCGACGCAGACTATGGTATCCTCATACGGACTATCCCTCCACCCTTCGATCACTCCCCTTGTTTCCAGCTTTTTGACCTGTCCGTTTTCGTTATATTCCTTCTCGAAATCATACACCGTCAGCAAATCTTCTCCATCATATATCACATCATACCGATGATCTTCCCACTGCTGATGTTCACATCCAGCAATGTCAAATCCGCCATAATACTGAAATGTACCGTAGTCCTCTATGTGTACAACGTTACAGTACACCCCGGCGCCAGTCTCTTTTTCCTCATCATAGTACACTTCCAGATAATCCTCCATGCCAGATGCATCCCCGTCATACCGGAAAAGCAGTTTTCCCTCCATTTCCCTTGCACGAAGAAAGATTTCAATATCTCTCTGACTGATCAGTTCGACGGACAGACAGTCTTCATCCGGAAAAAAATGAGTGTCCTCCAGCCCGTCAATCCCAAACTTCTCCCACGAAACACAAAGCCCCTCCGCATCCATATCCAAAGTAAACAGCAAGTCTCCCTCCTGATACGCACCGAAGCGGTCCTGATGGTCCGGCTCCGAAAAATCCTCCACACAGACAGCCTGTATCACATCCTGTTCTCTGCGTATCTCCATAAGCAGCCTGACCTGAAAGTCCTCACGGTATTCCTGCCCTTCGATATACTCATACCGCATCATATTCATGTATCCATAATAGCGGCCTTCTTCCTCATAAATGAAAAAGTCCAATGATATCCTCCTGTCATCCGGCAGACTCATCCCTCTGACATAATATCCCGCTAATGAATCCAATGAAACTGTCTCAGCGCTCATCTCGGTTTCAGAATCCGCAGCTGATTCACCGATCATATCTGGTACGTTTGACACATCTATTTGAGCCTGACCAATACTATCGGCGTTCATCTTCTCTTTCTGTCCACAGGAAATCAACTGCATGCATACCATGATCATAATCAATATCGGCAGACATCTCTTCATTCTACTTCCTCTTTCTTGCAGAGCAACTGTTTTCCTTTGCAATGCACTGGACAAATCAGTCCCACCCGCTGTTTTATTATCGTTCTTTCAATTCTGCAGTCTGCAGCAAATGCCCTCTCTTCAACGATCTGAATAATCAATCTTGTCCCGGATTTCCTGCATCTGGTAATCAAGCGCCTCGATCGAATCCGCACATGCCTTTAACTGATTTTCAATCTCCTCCGTATTGTCAATGCTCTTCTTGTACTTGAGCTTATGTTCCAGGCTTGCCCAGAAGTCCATCGCAATCGTGCGGAACTGCACCTCCACCTTCACATACTTTTTCTCGTCCGGCAGGAAGACCGGAACACTCAGGATCAGATGGAGACTCCTGTACCCGTTGCTTTTTGGCATCTTGATATAATCCTTTTCCTTCAATAAGATAATGTCGTCCTGTTTGAGCAAAAGCTCCGCCAGCCGGTAAATATCATCGGGAAAGGAGCAGATCACCCGAAGCCCCGCGACATCTGCGACATATTCTTTGATATTCTCGATCGTGACCGGAAAGTCTTTTCTCACGAGCTTCCTGTATATGCTCTCAGGCTTTTTCAGCCTGCTCTTGATCGATTCAAAGGGATTGCGCTTATACTCCTCAGAGAACATCGCATTGAGCACCTTCAGCCTCGTCTCGACTTCCATGATCGCAGACTGGTACTCCATCATCAATCTGCTGAATGTCTCTGCGGTGCTCAGCTGCTCTGCCTGTATCCTGATGATCTGCTCCTGCTTTTTCAGTGTCTCGGACTGCCTTTCAATCTTTTTCTCCAACTGGTTTTTGCAGTTAAACAGTTCTATCGTATTTTTTACCCTGTTTCTGACGATCGAGTCCACAAACGGCCTGTGGATAAAGTCCGAAACGCCTAGTTCGAAACATCTGTTCTCCACCTCGACGGCATTTTCACTGCTTATGATGAGCACTGGAATGCTGTCCATCCAGCTGCTCTTAATCATCTCCGCAATCACCGCAAAACCGTCCGTTTTCGGCATCTGCAGATCCAATAAAAGCGCTGCCAGCTCATCATGATGCTCGTACAGCTTTTGCAGTGCCTGCTCCCCATTCTCCGCCATCTCGACAGCGTAATCTGTCTCCAGCATCTCCCTCAATAATTCGCGGTTCATCTCCGCGTCGTCCACTACCAATATCTTTTGCATTTCCGTTTTCCCCATTTACTTCATTTCTGAAATTCCCCTCTGTGTCTTTCAAAAAAGTCATAAAAATACCGCACATTTTCCAGCTCTGTCCACCTGGCCACCTCCAAGTCCCGCGAGTCAAGATTGTAAATCTTTGCATGCAGTGTCCCCAGCATAAACGGCGAATGAGTGGAGATGATAAACTGGCAGCCAAGAAATCTTGCCATCTGGTTCAGCCGCTGTGCCAGCGCCGTCTGATTCGCAGGCGAGAGGGACACTTCCGGCTCGTCGAGCAGATACAGCGCATCCGGCTCTATATAGTCGTCAAGCATCTGCAGTGTCGTCTCGCCGTTCGAGTATTTTTCCTGCGCAAATTTCAGATTTTCCAGCTGCTGCCTTGTTTCCCTGGAATCCCTGAACTGCTCCCTCTGTTCTTTGGGCATTCCCCTTCGGATATGTTCGTATACATACCCGTCATTCAGAACCTGCTCCTGCTGAATTTTCTTGATCTCGTATAAAATATCCTCACTTTTGATATACCGGCTCCCATGCGGAAGCTTTTTCAGCGTTCTTCCGTCATCGGTTTCCCCTAATGTGTAGTTGCACTCCTCTACAAACTGCGAGAAATACCATACTTTTCCAAATTTATTGCTGGTGGCATACTCCTGTCCCTCCAGCTGCAGTCTGTTCGCCATGATGTTAAGCATGGTGGACTTGCCCGAAGCATTATTCCCATACAACACAGTGACTGGACTGTTAAACACCATTACCTTCTCCCGTTTGTCTGCAAATACATTATATGGATAAATATTCGGATCGCTGACTGTTTTCTCTGAAAATGAAAAACTGCTCAAATAAATGATCGCTGTCACCTGCCTTTCTCCACTTTCTCGATCAGACAGCTGTGTGGTTTGTCTGGATTTTGCTTATCATAATTCACGCCGACAAGCAGGATTTCACCAGCATAATCCTCAAGTGCCTGCGTGTACTGCCTGTCCTTGATCTGTTGTATCGCTGCACTGACAGACCTGTCATATTTTAACTCTACCACCATTGCGGGCTTGCCCGTATGCGGCAGCGGCAGGAACACAACGTCCGCAAAACCTTTTCCTGCCGGAAGTTCCCGTATCAGTTTATAATCCTTCCTTGCACTGTAATACGCCAGTCCGATGGAGCTTCCAAGTGCATTTTCATCATTATAAGTCAGGATTGATGCCACTTCCGTGTGCGCTCTGTCCAGCTCCCTGGCAACACTCTCTGCCTCCCCACGCAAAGTGTCCTCCAGAAGCTTCTCCGATGCTTTCAGGACACGCATGACCTCTGACCAGCCCCCGACACTCATGGCATTCTCAAATTCCCCGATAATCTCTTTATTCGGAATGAACGTCTCCTCCGCCATGGAATCATACCCCAGATAGCCCAGATGAACCAGCAGAGTGAGCACATCATCCTTTGTCCTGAAATTGCGCATATCATTCTGAAAACTGCGCGTATTGACTTTGACACGCCCCCCGCCAAGCATCTGCACAATTTCTGACCGCAACCCGTCGAAATCCATATCGATATAGATTTTAAGCGCCTCGTAGGTTTCTGTGGAAGTCCAGTAATTAGAGAGGTCCTGACATGTCATTGCCTCCACCACAGACCTTGGATTATAGATATGTTTGTATTTCTTAAACATATATCCGTCATACCAGCTGCTGGTTTCATCAAAGTTCATATCATACTGCTCACATAATCCTTTTACCTCATCCTCCGTAAAGCCAGTATATTCCTCAAGTGCTTTTTGATTTGTCATCGAATATTCCCTGAACATATTCAACGCCGAATGCT
The DNA here is from genome assembly GCA_947178145.1 of uncultured Lachnospiraceae bacterium. Classification (GTDB taxonomy): domain Bacteria; phylum Bacillota; class Clostridia; order Lachnospirales; family Lachnospiraceae; genus COE1. Next base: position 24,663 of record CAMWXE010000039.1, read on the forward strand.
GTCCGTATTTTTTGACAGGAAGAATCCCCGTCATATAGGCCAATGCAGCATACTCCTGATCCTTTAAGAGATTGCGCAAAAAGTCAAGGTATTGCTTTTGCAGCGCTTCTGACTCCTGCCTTTCCCGCATCACGCAGTCCCACTCGTCGATCAGAAATATAAACTGCCTGTCTGTTTCCACATAAATCTCCCGCAATGCAGCGGCAAGTCCCACGTCCTGTCTGCTCAGATATTCCCCATATTCTCTCCTAAGCTCCCTGAGTACTTCCTGTTCCAGATATTCTGTCACTTTTCCTGAATCCGCCTCGATCAAAAACTGCTGCATATTCAGATAGATCACATCATACTGGTTCAAGTGCTCCTCAAACGTGTTGTCACGCGCTATCCTGTACTTTGCAAACAACTCCCTGGAATCACAACCGCGGCTGTAATAAGCAGCGAGCATTTTAAGCGCCATGGACTTTCCAAAGCGCCGTGGTCTGCTGACGCATACAAAGCCTTCTTCCGTATTTAAACATTTGTTTGTATGTGTAATCAACCCTGTCTTATCCACATAGATCTCAGAGCGGATTGCCCTCCAAAAGCCCTTATTTCCCGGATTCAGATAAACTCCCATAAAAAACCACCTGCCATCTAAATACTTTACATACAGTATACACCACTTTCTTCTTTTGAACAATGTCAATATCCTATAACCATTCGCGAATCCAAACCGGCCTTCTGCGAAACTTTCCTTCACACGGCAGTATCTTATGCTATAGTAATCTCAACAGGAAACAAAACAACAAATACAAGTTAAGAAAAGGAGAAAATACTATGAATATTACAAGAATGATTGATTTCTGGATCTTTATGGCAGCACTTTGCATCGCAGGGAGCATCTCAAAAAAAGAGCCTGAGCGCTTCCAAAAACTCATGGCAAACACCCTGGGCTATGTGATGAGTCTCGGACTTATATTCAGTTTCATTGAATTTCTTGCCCTGTGCGGCATTGAAATCCTTGAAGTGGCGTGGCGTTTCAGCCCGCTGGATATCATGTCTGCAGTCTCCTGGCTGTTCTTCTTCTCTCTCTGCTCGGATAAATGGTCATTGACGAACCAGCAGTCAGGCGGAAAAAAGTCTGACATGTTCAAAAGCCCGTTGAAATGGTGGCACAGCTAATCCCCCCTGTCACACCACTGTGCTATTTCCCCTGCAGGGCGGAGGCATACTCCGCTTTCGCCTTGCGGGACAGCATACAGGTCTCTCCGTTGTCAAGCTCCACCATATTTTCTTTCAACCACACATTGCTGATCCTGGAGCGGTTTACCAGAAAGCTGCGGTGGCACCTCCAAAACGCCTCCCCCAGCTTCTCCTCAAAGTGATTCAGGCTGCTGTTGAACTCCAGCACCTCATCGTCCATATGGAGCACCAGCGCATGACGGCTTCCCACCGCCTCAAAATACAGGATTTCCTGCAGCGGAATATGGCGCACCGTGTCAAACAGCTTCAGGGAACAGTACGCATTTTTTCCGTCCGGTTCGTTCATAAGGCGCTCACAGATACTTTCCAGACACGCATTCACGCGCCCCGCCATCACAGAAGGCTCGCCCTTCACGATGTAATCAAGCGCTTCCAGACGGTACCGGAACGTCTCAAACATCATGTCATTGTGCGCAGTGATAAATACGATAAATCCCCGCGGATCATACTGTCTTAACTTTACCGCCAGCTCCAGCCCGCTCATATATCCCGGAAAATCTATATCCAGAAAATAGACTGCCGGAACCTCCGCCTCCCTCTGCATCTCCAATAAGGAAACCGGATTGTCTGCCACCTGCAGCGGTCCCATATCGCGCTCCATCATCATAATCTGATCACCGATCAGCTTCTTCAACAGTGCTCTCACCGCCGGCTCGTCGTCACACAGATACACAGGAATCATTGTCATTTCCCCCTCATCATTCCAATATTTTTCACATATTAAACCGGAATCCGCAGCTCCTGCACAAAGAACGCATCCTTTATGTAAGTGCGCGCCATACAGTCCGGACAGCGGGATACCATCCTGCGGTAACTGGACAACCCCGTCCCGTGCCCCTTTCCCTTTGTGGTGTAACCGCCCTTTGTGAGCGCGCCGATGTCAGGCTGTTCATCATAGTTGTTGGCGATCGCCATGTACAGCTCGCCTGCATCCTGCAATAAAACCACCCTGATCTGCCCATCCTCCTTTGCCGCCGCCTCGATCGCATTGTCCAGCAGGATTCCCTGGCATCGCAGCAGATCCTCCGTCGGCATTCTGCCGCCTGTCACCGGATTCATGATCTCCAGCGCAACCTGAATATGACGCTGCCGCATCAGATGCAGCTTCGTCGAGATCAGACTGCGCACCGGATAAATCTGAATATTGGACAATCCCTCCATCTGCCGGATCTCACTGCCCAGCTTTTCGTCGAAATATCTGCCAGTGCGCCGCATAAACTCCTGAATGGCTTCCACGTCCCCCTCCTGCGCGGAGAGCGCCATACCGGACAAAAGATTCGTAATATCATGACGAAACGCACGAATTTCCCCCTGCAGTTCCTCCAGCAGCTCCATGTGTGCCTGCTGCTGCGCGATCGTCTCCTCCTGCGCCCTGACCTTATCCCTGCTCGCCGCGTACATGGCGCCAAACTGGATGCAGAACAGCGCAAACAGAATCAGGCAGAAACAGAGCAGGCCATATAAAAAATTGGTGGTCGCATCTGGAAAAAAGGAATCCAGCAGGATTTTCAGGTTCGTCAGCAGGAAAAAAATCACCAGCGTAACCGCAGTCCGCACATGTCCTTGGAACAGGTGGGAAAAATACCGGGAAAATTCCGTCTTATTCAGAACAAACACAAACGCGCCGGCAAATACCAGCGTCAAGACATAAGGCAGCAGGAGCGATGTCGCCACATAGAGATACTTCCCGTCAAATACAGGCGAATAAGTCGTTGCAGCCGCCACCAGAAAGTCATATATTGTAAAAATCAGGAAATGGCCCAGCAGCGACGCCCCGAGCGCATTCGTCAGCGATACATGGTACACCAGACGAAGTATCGTGCTGAGTATCAGCGCCACGACCAGCAGGCTCAGCGGTTCATACCAGACTGGCTCCTCCATGTCAATCAAAATGATAAGGAGCATCGCTGCCCACTCGACCGCGCAATACCCTGCATAAAACACGAAATACCACCGCCACCGCAGTTTCTCCCCCGCCAGTGCCACTGTCGTCCAATAAAAGGCAAGCGCATGCACTGCAAACAATACAAAGACAGCAAAGACCCTGAAATATAAAGGCATCTGTACCTCTCCCCTCTCTCACTTTTGTTATAATGATATTATAGAAATTCGCACAAATAATGTCAATACACTCCGATTATCCATTAACCTTTGATGAGTACCTGAGCGCCGTGGACACATCCCTCTATGCCTATTATTGCAGCATCGAAAAAAATCAGCAGATTGAAGACATTTTTCACAGTCGTCTTTTAGATGCATACAACACCTATCTCATTATCGGCGGCATGCCTGAGTGTTTTGCATCGTGGATTCAGCAGAAAAATCCTGACAAAATCTCCCACATTCAGGAAGAGCTTGTATCCGTTTATGAAAATGATTTTTCCAAGCATAACGGCAAAATCAACAGTGGCCGGATTCTCATGGTCTTTCGCAGTATCGTGACACAGCTTGCAAAAGAAAACGAAAAATTCATGTACAGCGCAGTCCGGGAAGGCGGAAGAGCCCGGGATTTTGAGGAAGCAATCGAGTGGCTGGTCTCCGCAGGAATACTCAACCGCTTATACAATGTATCAAAAGTCGAGCATCCAATCGCTGCTTTTGACGGGCTTGACTGCTTTAAACTGTTTGTGTTTGACACAGGTCTTCTCAAACATATGGCAGGAGTTGACAACCGCGCAATCCTTCTAAAGAGTGATTATCAATTTAAGGGACCTTTGACCGAAAACTTCGTTCTTCAGCAGATCCGCAGCCAGTTTGACGCAGAACCGCGCTATTTTTCTGATAAGAGTGGTGAGCTTGACTTTGTCATTCAGCACGGCACGGAGATGATACCCATTGAAGTCAAGGGCGGCGAAGATAAGTCTGCGCCTTCCTTTAAGCGGTATGTCGCAGAGCATCAGCCCGATCATGCCATTCGGTTTTCAAAGCGCAATTATCGAAAAGACGGCCTGATCACAAACCTGCCATTATATCTCGCCTGCAGAACAAAAGAATTATTATAGCCTGACCACCGTCTCAACCACAGGTTGAGTGGTTGTCAACCAATGATTACTTCACAAATCGGCCCAAATGCGGTATGCTTTTATCAACAGCTGCCAAACGACAATTCCAGATGCGCATTTTGAAAACACATTGCCGCAAAAAGGCAAAAGAAAAGTGGAAGTTTCACACAGGAAAAACGCGAAGGACAGCGTTTTTCATATCTATTGGAGCCGCTAAAGCGGCATGGAGGTATTAGTATGCATGAAATCAAAGTGAGCGAAATGATCAGAAAACTCAGAACAGACAAGGGAATCAGCCAAGAAACGCTTGCTGATCTATGTGATGTGAGCATGCAGGCGGTCAGCAAATGGGAGAATGGTCAGTCCTGTCCCGATATCAGCTTCCTTCCGCTGCTTGCAGAGTACTTTGACGTGTCAATTGACTACCTGTTAACAGGCAGAAACAGCGCGGTCGAAAATACAGCCGATGATCTTTTCAAAAAACTGGCGGAACAGGATCTCAAAGACGATGTTCTCTATATCATCCAATACAGAAATGGAAAAATTCTCGACAAAAAACAGTGGGACAAGGAGCGGGCAGAAAATGCGGCTGATGCCATACGGATTCAGTTTGATGATGAATTTGTACAGCTTTCGTCAGGACTTTCTATAGAAGTGTGGGGCGACGCCAATATGGAAGCGCTTGACGGAAATATAAACCTGTCTGCAGGCGCAAACGTCAACTGCGGAACTGTACAGGGCAATATCAGTGCCGGTGCAGGTGTGAACTGCTCCATCGTGGAAGGAAATGTCGCTGCTGGAAACAGTGTAAACTGCGATACCATTGAGGGAAGCGTCTCCGCCGGAAACAGCGTGAGCTGCGATATCATTGAGGGAGATGCCTCCGCTGGAACTTACATCTCCTGCGATACGATAGAAGGCAGTGCAAAAGCTGGTACGCATATCGAATACAAACGGAATTAAGTTCCGCCTGCACAGGATATTTCTTCAAAGACACGGGTCAAAAAACGCAGGCAGAACAGACTGCAGCGGCAGGATATTCATTCTATCCTGCCGCAGTTTCTATTATCACGTCTGATCCAATCACAAAGCCTTCTCAATCATCCAGTAATCATAATAAGCGATATTATACTCCCCAATCAGCGGTTCCTCCGATTTGGCAAAGCCCATTTTCTTTAATGCCTCTATCCTGTCAACCGCATAGACTGCTGCCTTGGTGGCGATCTTCGGACATGCAAACCAGTCATAAAACGGCTCCGTAATCAGTGCCAGAACATCACAGATAAACGCAGTCTCCTCATAACCCGTTCCTAAGTCCAGCCGCAGGATTCCGCAATTGTCATAAAAATCTGCTGCCCTGCGGTGAAACATCTCGATGGTCCCCGCCGCTTTTCCCTGCTTTTTGTCGATGATCGCAAAGCGCACAAACCCCTTGTAATCATGGTACTCTATCAGCCAGTACTTGATCGTGTTGACCATATCCTCCGTATTGCGGCAGTAAAAGTTGCTGCCGTGACAGTTGTCACTGTTAAAAAACGGCAGTGCAAATTTGTCCCCATAAACCTGCAGCAAATCGTCCGCGTCCTTATCCTCGATCAGCCGGACCAGCAGCCTGTCATTCTCCAGCACGGGGCATTTTTCAAAAATATCCATCCTTTTCCTCCATTCTTGCAACGATTCAGTACCTTCACAGAACTTTTATTCGTTACTCATTTTTTTCATAGTGTTTCTTCACCTCATCACAGGTCGCCAAAATGCGGTCTATGACACTCTGAGGCTCCAATATGGTTGCATTGTTTCCAAAAGAAAGGACCACGCCATACCAATAGACTTCGCTTTCCGGGACACAAAACCGGAATTCAAAATCACCATTTTGATATTCCCTCGTGACTTCACCGTTCAGGTATTCCCTGCACTTTGACCGTATCGACGCATGGCCGCGCAGCGTCACAGAGATCACTTTACGCTCATCCCGCAGCACAATATCGCGTTCCTCATGATTGACAGTATTCTCTTTTTCCAGTATTGTGATTTCTTCCATGCGGACCAGCTTGAACATGCAGTAATCCTGATGTCCGGGGTGAAACGCGATCAGATACCAGTTGTACCACTTGAATTCCAGCCGCACCGGTTCCACTTCCATCTGCTTAACTACATTCTCATTGTTGGTGTAGCGAAATGCAACTGTCCTCCGCTGCCTGATCGCATTTTCCAGAATCCTTATGGACTCGTTAATCCCCCGATCCTCGCTTGCCACACTGAAATCCAGTTGGACCGCGCGCGGGCAGAGAATTGCCTCTCTCCCCTGCCCGCGCGCCGACGATGCGCCGCTTTGGCGGCATATTTCCTCTGCATCAGCGTGCGCATAAACAGGCAGCAGCTTATCCATTGTCTGTTCCACACTTTTGTCTGCGTAGGCACTCAGCAGTGCGTAAAGCGCAGTGATAATGTGATCGTGGTCCTTACGGCTGATCACTTTCCTGTCCATGACATACGTATCCATAATGCTGTACCCGCCGTCCGCCCCGCACGCTGACTGAATCGGAATCCCCGCCTGTCCCAGCGTCTCCATATCCCGCACGATGGTCCGCACAGACACCTCAAATTCTTCCGCCAGCTTCTGCGCGGAAGTCCTTCCGTGGCGCAGCAGATAATTCATAATGGCAATCAGACGGTCTATCTTCATGGTTTACTCCTTTCCATGAACACAGCGGAACCACTCCTTTTCCACTTGTGCTCGTCTACATCCTATCAAAAAAACTATGACACCATTATGTCATAGTTCCTTTATCAAAATCAATAAAATACTGTCTCATCGCTCTTCCACCACCATATGAACCTTATCCCCCGCGCCTTTTCCCAACTGCCCGCAGATACCTTTCAGCATGCCGATGATGTAGATGACATTTCCATCCGAATCCTTTACGCCCATATTGACGATGCTCCCGTCATACGGAATCCCGTCAAACTCCGCGTGCACCCTGACACGTCCCTTTCCGAATTCATCCCGGATATTCCAGGGGAATATGACATAGGCGCCGCCCTTTTCGGGAATCTCGTAAATCACTGCGTCATATTCGTATTTCTTTCCCATATCGTCACTCCTCCAACAATGCCTGCGATTTTCTTCTTCATTTGGTTATCCTTTATTTCTGTATCCCCCATTACTTTCTTTCCTGTTTTTGTCCTGCTGCCCTTTCTGATTTGAGGTTGTCCAAGCCATCAACAAAAATGATAATTCATTGCTTTTAGCATAAAACAGTTGTCCTAAAGTCATTCGATATACCATACAATAAACATATGGAGGGTTTTATTTATGGTATATTGTCTGGGTCAACGTCTGCAGGAACAGAGACGTTTGAAAAATCTTTCACAAAAAGAAGTTGCCAAATCCATCGGCGTCTCTGCGTCTATTATATCCAATTACGAGAGCGGGGAACGGACGCCCAGTGTTGAGATCCTGATCGCGCTCGCACGTCTCTTTCATTGCTCTACTGACTATCTGCTCGGCTTTGACCGGATTGACAAGGATCAGCTGTTGGATGTCTCCATGCTGAATGATGAGCAGCGCAAGCTCCTGCAGCACTTTTTGTCGAGCATTGCCGCCACATAAATCTCCTTTCTTATCAGGTGTGTTCGCAAGCACGGCTGCCAGTTTTAAACTGGCAGCCACTTTTATTCTGACGAAACCTGTGAAGTTCTTATGATGTGTACCATGTGGCAAAACTGCCTTTGACGCTAAAATACATAAGTAACTGCATTCTCTGTATCTGTGACCAGACTGCTCCCCTCAGGTTTTCTGGCCCGGACAATAACGACAAGATTCCCGCTGTAATTCTGCGGAACAAGAAAATTAGCAGATAATTCTGTATTTACTTCTCCGATCTGTGCTCCGTCATAGACAACAAATCTGCATTGCGTATAATCCGTACCATCCTGTGTGATCTTAAACTGATACATATTAAGACCATCCGGATTCTCTATTGTCTCCCAATCATCAGAATCCATTGCGAGGAATCTGTAATTATATGTCGGCCACCACCTGGCATCGCCAGTATATTCACCGCCAATGTTCAGCGTTATCGACCGCCATTCATACCCTGGAACTGTATAGCGTGACAGTTCGTTCATATAGTCGAAGTCATCCTCCATCGTCTGCACCGTCATAATCTTCATCCCGTCCGGCGCCTCAACGCCATCGGAATCTCCGTAATCAGAGTAATTGTCGCCATAACTCCATGTAGGCAGCTGATACACTGCTCCTGCTGCCCCAAGCACACCTTCTATGGGCAGTTCGTCATCCGGCAGCGTCTCAGACGTGGTGTCAGAAGGAATCTGTGCGTCCGGCGAATATGGCAGTCTCCCCTCGTTCTTTCCAAAAGTCACATAATGCTGGTACAGCGCATCACGTTCTGTTCCCAATACCGCGACAACATCCGGAGATTGCTCCGCGTAATACTCCGCATCAAACACTGCGCCGTCCGGCATGGTCTCGGGCGCTGCAAACGCCGTCATACTACTCCCCATACACATTGCTGTCATCAGGCATACCATTACTGTTCTCTTCATTTCTGTTTCCTCCTTGTTTTTCATACATAATATTTATTCAAGCTGGTATATCACGCGTTCTTGTAATACGCCAGTTCTGTCTTAATAGAGAGACATTTCTTTCAAAAAGTTGCACCCTTCGGCAAATTTTTTATTTTTTATTACTAATTTAAAATATGAATCAATGACAACATTCCGTCCTTTTCCATTCCCAAAAGCTCCCCGAAACCAGAAACACGGTCCGCTGGTCCGCACTCCTCCACGATTTCAAACTTTTCATTGATCAGACAGGCGTTTCCTGAATCGATTATCAGCGCATAACCGTTAGCAAACTCACTGGCGTCGTCGTACATCGCCACCTCGTTTCCATCATGGTCGATATATCCCCAGCGCTCCCCTTTCTGAACAAGCCAGTATGATTCCATACTCAGCACAATATCATCGTACACTGCCTGAATCATGTCCATGTCTGTACGGGTAAGATCCACCAATATATGCCTGCCATTCATGATCCACACCATCTGGGAACCGTAATTTGACACCCGCCCTCCATCATATACAAAACCGGTCCAGTCATAACCTTCGTTATAGCTCTCGACAAGCCTTTCGCCATTGTAAGTTATATAGGACAGATGGTGGTACCATTCCCTGCTGCGATCCTCCGTGTAAACACTTATGGCTCCATTTTCATACAGCATATTGTTTTCAACAGTATATCCGTGGTTTGGAGTACCTAATGGATAATGGAACACGATCACAGAATTCCCTTCCGTTGAATCCTCCTGGTATGGCTCCTCATCCCACACAACCGTTCCATCTGCGTAAAGAATTCCTCCTTCCATCACGATGCCATGATCCGACGCCCTATATCGTTGGCGCCTCACTGGTGTTTTGCCATCATATGCACCGCTGACAGGCGACAAAAACGCGGTTCCGTCCAGATATGTAGTGCTCAGCACCTTATTTCCATGATAATCATAATAGTCCACAGCCCCTTCCCAATTACCGTACGCATCATTAGAGGGATCCAAACGGATCGCATAAAAGTTTCCGGAAGCCATTACCTCATCTGTCCCCTCATATACCTTCGTTCCGTCTGGCGCGAACAAAATGTAGGTCTCTATTCCGCCGCTATTGTCGGTGAGGACAAAATAGCCCGATAAATTAGGCATTTTCCAAAAACCGGAATAACTGCACGCAACGATCTCCTTCTTATCATAATCGACAGCTCCCCACAGCCCGTTCTTTTTTACAGGGATCACGCCTCCGCAGGCATGCCCAAAGCTCTCGTACTCACTCAGATCAAATACAAGCGTTTCCTCCAGAAGCTCTTTCGTTTCCGGCTGTTCCTCCGCCTCAGATACTTCCTCTGTCGCTGCAGGATTCTCCATATGATCCGACTCCATGTCAGACAACTTTACTGCGCCTGCATCCTTTCCGTTTGCGGCTCCTGCATCTGCCATTTCTGCCTCTCCAGAAATGGTTTCCGTCCCGCTTCCCTCAACCACATTTTTCGGCGAATCTGCAGAATGCATCAGCGCGGCACTCCCACCAATAATGACAGCCGCTAAGATCGCCCCCGCCGCCAGTTTATATTGCATCCCTGTCTTAGCCACACCTTTTGCCACATCTTTGATTCCTCTGCCAGCATCCTTCATTGCCCGCTTTTCTAATTCTGTTGTCAGCGTTTCTGACATGGGCGCTGTCACGCACGCTTCCACTTCCTTTGACAGGAAAAGCAGCATAAACGGCGCAATGCTGTAAAGCCTTGTTCCCTTTTCCTCGTCCAATGCCACTATGGCATCCTTCATCCTGGATTTCGCCCGGCTTAGATGGGACTTTACAGTATTTACCGGAATCTCCAGTTCCTGCGCAATCTCCGCCAGGGACTGCTCCCTGTAATAGAATCCGATAATGCACAGCCGCTGCATCTCTGAAAGACTGTCAACAATTTCCCTGATCAGCCGCTGTTTCTCCCTGTCCTGCAGAATTGCCTCCGGGATAAACGCCTCGTCATCTGCAATGGATTCAAAAAAATCCTGTGCATCTTCCGAATGATCCGAATAAACCAATACATCCTTCTGCTTCTTTAATCGCGCATAACACTTCCTGTTTCCGATCGTCGACGCCCAACTCAAGAAATCCTCCGGGTTCCTTAACTGACGGATGTTCTGACTGATTTCCAGATATGTCTCCTGAATCATATCCGCAGCACCCTCTTCGTCCTTCATCACGTGCATGATACAGGTGTACAGATAGGGATATGACAACTCATAAAGCAAATTAAAACTCTTTTGGTCTCCACCCTGATATGTCCTCACTGCCTCTGCTAACTCTTTCGGTGTTTTCATAGCCTCCTCCTTTGTTCTTTATTTGGTGTCAGTACAGCATTTTATCCTGCGTTTTAGCCAATCGGCCTGTCACAAGATAGCCGCCGATTTTTTACTGCACTTTAACAGAGCGTATTTCCTTTCAAAAAGTTGCACTTATCATTCCCAATTCAATCGATACCCTTTCCTTGTGTCTTTTTCGCTGGCAATTTCAGTATACCATCTTTTAGCATAGTTTTCAATGCATTCAGAAATATCTGCTAAACGCTTGTAACAGTAACGACAGTTCAATTACTGTTCAGGTGTGATATAACTGTATTTTCCATCATCTTTGTCCTCCTGTGATGAATCGCCAGTCCCACCAGCAGCAGAATCGGAAAAACAACTGCGCACAGTATTCCGCGTGCCAGATTATCGTCCAGCAGTCCCGAGAAAATTCCCACAAAAGTCGGTCCGCCCGAACAGCCAATGTCCCCGCCGAGCGCAAGCATCGCAAAGAGCGCCGTTCCTCCTGCCGGCATCGACTTTGAAGCCAGGGAAAAAGTTCCCGGCCAGAGGATTCCGACAGAAAAACCACAGATACCGCAGCCTACCAGCGACAATGCCGGCACAGGTGCCAGCGCAATCAACAAATACGAACAGAGACACAAAATGCCGCTTCCCACCATGCATTTTCCCAGCGGAAGCTTTTCTCCGAACTTTCCGTAAATCGCCCTTGCACTCCCCATCGTGACTGCAAAAAACATCGGTCCCGCCAAGTCCCCGATAGTCTTGGACACCCGAAGCCCCTGCTCCGCAAAGGTGGATGCCCACTGGCTCACGGCCTGCTCGCAGGAGCCCGCGCACGCCATCAGCAGGACGAACAGCCAGAACACTTTCGAGGTAAACAGCTGCCCCAGCGACATTCCTTTTTCGCCCTCTGCCAACAGCTCCGGAACCGGGACTTTCATAAAAGCAGCCATGTTGGCAATCGGTACGATCGCCCACACGACAGCCATGATTCTCCAGTTTGTGATTCCCATAAGATGAAAAAACAGTGTGGAAAGCAGCACCACTCCGACATGCCCCCAACAGTAAAAAGAGTGCAGCAGACTCATCGCCGTCTCCTTGTTTTCCGTGGGGCACGCCTCCATCACCGGACTGACCACAACCTCAAGCAGCCCGCCGCCAACGGCATACAAGACTGTGGCAAGCAGCAGGCCGATATATGCATTCGGTAACAGCTCTGGCAAGATCGTCAGGGCAATCAGCCCTGACGCCGCAGCAGCGTGCGCCAGAATCATAGCCGCCCGGTATCCAATCTGATCCACAAACCCGACTGACACCGCATCCACCAAAAGCTGAACGCCGAAATTGATCGTGACGAGAAAAGTAATCTGCGTCAGCGCGATTCCATAACTGTCATGAAAAGTCAAAAAAAGCAGCGGCACAAAGTTATTTACGATCGCCTGCACGATATAACCCACAAAACAGGCGTACATTGTCTTATTATAATTGCTGTTCATCACTCTAATCCACCTTATGTTTTTACCAGAAAGGCATACTCGCTGATATTTCGTTAAGCTCATTATACCCTCCTCCCCTTCGCCTTTCAATATATAGCTCGATTAAATTCCCCCAATACTTGATAAATTTCATTCGTCTCATAACCCTCATTATCCATACTGCCACTCCTCTCTTATTGTACAAGCCGACTTATCAACGCCCTGCATCCCGATGATACAGTTTTGATGCAATTTCGATACAAATATGATGCACGCTGCATCTAGAATGTTTTATAAAATCCGGATTTTTCAAACACGCTCCATGAAAGGAAGAATGATGGCAATGAAAAAAATCGTCGAAAAAGTCGTTTGCATCCTGCTGATCCTCATCTGCTGCCTGCCCCTCGTATCCGGCAGCAGCGATGATGCTCAATCCGTTTCCTGCCCATATCCACTGAGACAGCTTACAATGTATGATGAAAAAACCGGCTGGGCACTGTCAATGGAAAATGAAATTCTCTTCACAGAAAACGGAATCGGGCATTTCGAACCAGTCAGAAGCCTGGAAAATGCAGACAGCGCTTCCGATCGGTTTGCCAGTGCCGCCTTTCTTGATCAGCGGACCGCCTATACAGCCTGCTTTTCCTTTGACGACAATCAGCTGATTGTAGAACGCACACAGGACAGCGGCGCGAGCTGGCAGCAGACGTTCATTGATTTTGCGGATTATGCGGATATCTGCGACGTCGGAAGTATCTTTCTTAGCTTCATAGACAACCAGCAAGGATATCTTCTGTGCTGCTCCACTCCTGCTGCCCGTCTGATGACCAAACTCCTCTTTTTTACTGACAATGCCGGAAAAACCTTTTACTTTATCTCAGATTTGACAAATATCATTGCAGGGTATCCGCAGGGAATTACAACTGTCAGTGAAGGACAACTCTATATTGCTGTTACTTATCATGGCATTGACGCCTGCTTGTATCAGTCCTCCGATTCAGCCAGAACCTGGAAGCGCGTTGAGATTTTCCCCAGAACAGAAGATGTGAGATACGTCGATGGATACGCCCCCATTTTCTATGACAGTGGCGGACAAACCGGCACCATCCTGCTGAACGTAAGGAAGGAGCAGGCCGTCTGTCAACTGTATACCACAAAAGACGCCGGTGATAACTGGACACTGGAGCGCGAACTGCCCTGTGACACTCCGCTTTCCTACTCTATTGACAACAGCAGCCGGATTTATGTGATTGACCAGGATGGAAAGGTATTCATTTTTCATCCTTGACAACCATTTTATCCAGTGCTATAGTGAAAAGTAACTAAAGTTTTTCGTTTTCGATTGGAGGCCCCCATGTAATCCTATATTCTGACAAAGCAATACCGACAAAACATAAGGCACGAAAAGAATGATCGCTATCGTGACTGTGTTTTTTGTATTGCTAAATTTGTATGTGCAAATTCACAATACACTCAGAATACAGGAGGATTTTATGGAACAGATTTTTAAATACCCGAGAACCAGACACCTAGAAGGCTCCCGGGCTCAATTGGGTGACGAAGACCTGAAATGCGTAAAATTAGATGCGATTCAAGACAGTTACTTAGTCCTTGAAGAAAAAGTGGACGGCGCAAACTGCGGCATCAGTTTTGGCAGCGATGGAAAAATGTATCTGCAAAGCCGCGGGCACTTCCTAAACGGCGGCTATGGTGAACGCCAGTTTGATTTGTTCAAACTATGGGCCGGCTGCTATGAGGACAGACTGCACCGGCTGTTGGGCGACCGCTATGTCATGTACGGCGAATGGCTGTACGCAAAACATACCGTATTTTATGACCAGCTTCCTCATTATTTCATGGAGTTTGATATTTTTGACAAACAGGAACAGCGCTTTTATTCCACCCGCAAGCGCAGGGAGTTTTTGCGCAGCGCCCCTTTTATCCGCTCCGTCCGCGTATTGACAGAGGGAACCTTTGGGACTTTAGACGCCATTGCAAAATGGATTGGACCAAGCCTCTTTATTTCCAGCGAGGCGCAAAACCGCTTTCTCACACAGTGCAAAAAAAGCGGGGTCGATTCCGGACTGGCAGCCCGCCAGACCGATTTGACAGGTATTATGGAAGGCATTTATATCAAGGTGGAGGACGGGGATTATGTAACCGACCGCCTGAAATTTGTGCGGGGTTCTTTTCTCAACACGATACTTGATTCGGAGAGCCATTGGGTAAACCGCCCAATCATTGCCAACTGTCTGGCAGACGGCGTTGATTTATTCGCGATGCAGGAGGGCGGGGAATCCGATGAGACAGGAAATTCTTAAAGAAATCCGCAGAAGCGGTTTTTCTTTCCACCAGCTCTCTGACTCTTATCCAGAACTGTGCGCATTGAAAAACATTCCTCAGGACCCATCCTACCACGGAGAGGGGAACGTCTACAACCACACGGAAATGGTATGTGAAAAGCTGCTGATGCTTCCCCAATGGAAAGAGCTGGCAAAGGAAGAACAGGAAATTCTGTTCCTGGCCGCTGCCTTCCACGATATCGGAAAAACCGCCTGCACGAGACAGGAGGACGGAAGGTGGATATCGCCAAAGCACACAATTGTCGGTGAAAAGGTATTTCGCCGAATGGCCTACAGGAGCGCTGCACAGTTTGGTCTGACCTTTCATCAAAGAGAAACAGCGGCGAAACTGATTCGGTATCATGGACTGCCCGTGTGGTTCTGGACAAAAGAAAAAATGGAGTCCGATTTGTTAAAAGCGGCGGAGAGTATTCCGCTTCGCCTCCTGTATCTGCTCTCCATGGCAGATATCCAGGGACGCATCGCCAAAGAACCGGAACCGTTGGCAGAACAGGTGGAATTATTTGCAGACTATGCAAAGGAACTGGGCGTCTGGGAAAAACCGTTTGCGTTTGCAAATCCTTACACAAAATATCAGTATTTTCACAAGGAAGACTTGTGGCATCAGGCTGCATTGTACGACGACACGGAATTTGACGTCATCCTGATGGCAGGACTCCCTTTGGCGGGAAAAGACAGCTGGATTGAAACATACGGTGTGGAACTGCCCGTCATCTCCCTCGACAGAATCCGCGAACAGGAAGGGCTTCCGCCGGCCAAAAACACCGGCAAGGTGGTTCAGATTGCCATGGAACAGGCCAGAATGCTTTTAAGGCAGAAGAAACCGTTTATCTGGAATGCAACGAATATCATTCAGGAAACCAGACAGAAACTGGTCGGTCTCTTTGCCGGATATGGCGCCCGTGTACAGATTCAGTATCTGGAAGTGCCTTATCAGGAACTGCTTGCCAGAAACCAGAAAAGGGAGCGGTATATTCCAGAGCCTGTTCTGGAGGATATGATTCGAAAAATGGAGCTGCCAGCGCCCTGGGAAGCCTATACTGTGACGATAAACGATACCCGCCTCTGAGTTCTCAGACACTTCATAACGATTTCCTGCGCAAAATGGCAGAATTATAAAAAGAGGACTGTCTCATCTGTTGATTCCTGTGACAGTCCTCTTGACATGATTTTCAATTGATGCGGTTACTGATTATTCTCTTCCAAAGTATCAAGATATGTTCTCAGCTCATCGATTTCCTCTGCGGAAAACTTCTTCCCCTGATATAGGCTTGCAATCAGCTTGGTTGCTGACTTATTGAACAGTCTGTCCAGAAATTGTTCGCTCTCCTCGACCTTGTACTGCTCCTCCCCAACCACTGCGCTGTAATAGTTGGTGCGGGTGCTCCTGTCACAGTACACATACCCTTTCTCAACCATGCGGGCAAGCACCGTCATCAGGCTTGCAAGCTTCCAGTCGCGCTGCCCCTTCATCTCGTCTAAAATCCCATTCGATGTCATCGGGGTGCCCCGGCTCCACAATATTTTCATAATCTCAAACTCTGAATCTGATAATTTTTTCATCGTTTCATTATCCTTTCGTATAAAGCCAAATACCAGTTCATTTAAAAATGCATCCTTTTTGCATCATTAAATGTTATTATACACTGGGATAATTTTATGTCAAGCAAAATTTGAAAATCATATTCCCTGTTCGCATCCATTCGTCGCAAGCATGGAGCACGGCTTGTCCAGCGTCAGCGCCCCGCCCTCGGCAGTTGTCACCTTTCCGCCTGCCTCCTCCACAATCAGCGAACCCGCCGCAAAATCCCACGGACACAGGCGCAATTCAAAGAATACTTCGGCTCTTCCCGCCGCCACACTGCACAAGTCAAGCGCCGCCGATCCGCTTCTGCGCACATCGAGCGCTTTCCTGAAATAGTCGTATGCCATCTCAAAAGACTTTCGATTCAGTTCTTCGTAATACGGCGCTGTTCCAAACAGTACCACGCCATTGCACAGCGGCTCAGATGATACATGAATCGGCGCTCCGTTCAGACAGGCTCCCTGCCCTTTTACCGCAGTAAACATTTCGTTCAAATACGGATTGTACACCACTCCCATATAGCGCTCGCCGTCCAAAGCCAGTCCGACAGAGATAGCGCTCATGTGATAATCCTTGATAAAATTGGTCGTGCCGTCAATCGGATCCACGATAAAGGCATAGCCCTCTGCAATCGATGCATGGATATCCTCCTCTTCCCCGACAAAAACCGCCTCCGGCAAAATCCGAAGCAGTCTCTCCTGCAGCTCCTGCTGTACCTTTCTGTCATAAGTCGTGACAAAGTTGGCATGTCCCGCCTTCTCATCGATGCAGCTCCTGCTCCTGTCCGCGTGAAGGATAATCTCGCCGCACGCGCGCACTGTATCTGTGATTTGTTTCAGCAATTGATCCTGTTCCATCTTTTTGACTCCTATCACTCTGTTTTTATCCGTTATGTGGCAATCTCACTTTCCAATATCCACTCACCCAATCAGACATTCTTTTCCCCTGAATG
This sequence comes from uncultured Lachnospiraceae bacterium, assembly GCA_947178145.1. Taxonomy (GTDB): domain Bacteria; phylum Bacillota; class Clostridia; order Lachnospirales; family Lachnospiraceae; genus COE1. Next base: position 42,169 of record CAMWXE010000039.1, read on the forward strand.
CAAATCCGTATGTTCTTATCTGCTCTGGTGAAAACCCTTCCGATATGAGCTCTGCTTCATACCGTTTTTCCCTGATCTGCCTGTGGGCATTTGCGACGGTGTCTTCCAGCGTATTCTCATCATCGTCCGCATTTAACACCTTAAACTCGAAAATGAATGCTTTTTTCGTCTTGTCAATCGGCTGTATCATCACGTCATAACGCCCATACCCGCTTTCGCGGTTTGAGCGGACTTTGTATCTGTCTGCCAGGTTTACAATCATGCCCAGCACAAACCCATGATAAAAACGTTCTGGCTCTGTTTTTTCAGACAGATGGTTTCCGCTGTCAAACGAGCTGAATGTATTAAGCGCAACATGATTCATAAAGGTGTTCATCTTCCTGACATTATCACAGAGCATTGCATTGATGAACTCATTGTACACAATACCCGTATCACCTCCAAACCAGCCGCTTACCATGTTTTCAAACATAATTAACGTCTCCGTATTGGTCAGCGCCAACGTATACAGTTCCTCTTTGCGCTCCCCTGCAGCCTCCACTTCCAGGACTTTCAAGTACCCTGTCGCAAGCAGCAGGCTCCATACTGCATTCGTATTGCCCTCAAGCTGGTTAAACACGATCTGTTCATCAATCGCCGCCTTGAAGCTGCCGCCACATATGAGTGTCTCCATCGTCTGTTTGATTTCCGCATTTCCTGTCCTTATCAGAGAATTGATGAGGCTGTTCGAGCTTGTATTTGCCCAATATGCGGCGTACCTTCCGCACTTTTTTATAAATGAGGTAATTGACCATGGATTATAAATATCTGTATGCCTGCCGAATGTAAAACCGTCGTACCAGTGTTTTACACCCTCCTTCTCGCTCCCAAGCCCCATATCATCAAGCGCCCCAAACACTTCATCCTGCGTGAAACCAAATGAATCCCCATACTCATCTGAAGTTGTTGTAACCACATCGAGGTTATTTAAATCAGAAAAAACGGACTCTTTGGAAATTCTGGTGATTCCTGTAATGATTCCCCGGTACAGATGCGGATTGGTCTTGAATGTATTGTCAAAAAAACCCCGGAAAAAGCTGACCGCTTCCCCCCAATATCCCCTGCTCCACGCCTCCTGCATCGGAGTATCATACTCATCAAGCAGTACTATCGTCTTTTTGCCATACTGTCTTTCCATATATCCGCCCAGACGCTTTATCGCGATTACCGCTGTTTCATCATCCATCGTATCATTGACAGATTTAAAATAAGCCCTGTCGTCGTCGTCAAACACATTTGAGCGCATGATGTCTTTATCCATTTTGTATACATCTGTAATGATTCGCTTAAACGATTTTCTCAGTCCTTCTGCACTGTTTGCTTTTATTCCCGCAAAGCTGAGACATATCACAGGATACTTGCCCTGAATCTGCCTGTATTTCTCATCATTCCAGACTTCAAGCCCTTCAAACAGGTCTGCCCTGCCTGCATATTTATTAGAAAAAAAGCACTCTGTCATACTCATGTTCAAAGTCTTGCCGAACCTTCGGGGGCGGGTGATGAGTGTAACATCGGAACCGTTCTCCCACCACTCCTTGATAAATCGTGTCTTATCAATATAAAAAGCGCCCTGCTCCCTTATCTTGTCAAACCGCTGTGCACCTATGTTTATAATTGTTTTACCCGTCACATCCGCACCTCTGCTCCGCAAAATACAGGTACACTACCATCACAGTGCCACAATTCCCTGTATTTACCGCCAATATAATCATGCTGCATCCATTTAGCTGCTTTGCTTCTTTCGTTCCTCATACTTCGTCTGCATATAATCAGCCAGTTTTATTTTATGCTTCATCCCATATTCGTATACTTGTATCCACAGTTCGTCCTCTTCCATCCGATCAATCAAATTAAGCGCGTGATATAAAGTACTTTCTTCACTGTCCCTATTGTAATGACTGAAATAATACTCCACTCCCCTGTCCAGCTCTGCAAGCGCGGCACTGAGTAATAAGAATAAATCGCAAAGTTCATTGATGTCACTCTCCAACCCATGCCGCCTATTGTCATATTTTTTCAACCCCTTCAGCTTTTCCGCCCTTTCCTCGATCATCTTCTGCACTTCCTCAGCTGCCGGTTCCAGTGCAGCTCTCGTTTTCAATCCATCAATGAGTATGATCTGCTGACTGATACGCAGCGTATCTATGCTCAATCCGCTGCCTGCTGCCAACAAAAGCAAACGGGAAAATTCTTCCCGCGTATAGTCCGTCGAAAATGTCTTCCTTACCACAAGCTCAAACAGGGCTGCCTGCTCCCATCCGATAGAACGAAACGGGTCTTCTGTGGAGAACATATAACGAATACAGCTGTCACATATCAAGGCATAAATGTCCGTCAATAATTTTACTGCTTTCGCATAATTCGAATCCTCCAATGGAATCTTTTCCAGCTCTTTTATAAATTTTTTTACCATAAACCGCCATTTCGAGCGCTGATTCTTTGGAATAACACGATTTGGCGCAACATAGTTCTGCGCGTAGGCATTCCTGGCAAAATCTTCGATCTCCTGTTCCAGGTCCTCAAATTCAACGACAATCTCTTCTGTCTTTTTCTTTACAACTGTATATCCTTTTAAAATGTCAACGATCACCGGATCAATTTCTTCCTTCTGTTCCTTTCTCAGATGCTTATAGCTTTCTGCAAAGGCTTTCATCAGATGTTCCATGTCAGCCGCTTCCATCAACTGCCGCAGTTCCTGTACTTTCATATCGTCTGCCACCTCTTTTGTTTCATCAAATATAGAACAACGGAACATCATTATCATCCGCTGTTCTATCTATCATATCACAAAAGGCGCTCCATTTCAAACACTATCGAAACGGCTCTCAGCCGCCTCTCCACTTCCCCGTTGACTCCGCCTAAGAAATCCGCTCCACAACGCTCTCCCTGCTCATCTGCCGGAACTGATACACTGGAATGAAAAAGGCGGTCACCACAAGCAGCGGCAGCAAAATCACACTTGGCAGCACGGTGACTTTGATCTGGAAATAAAACGCCTGCCCCAGCGCGGCGGTCAACAGCTGTCCGCCAAACAGCACTGTCACAAGTACCGCCAGCAAAAATGCACCGCCAAGGTACAGACATCCCTCCGCTATGAGCATCCTGCAAATCTGCTTTCTCGTCATGCCGACCGCTTCCAAAAGCGCAAGCTCCCGCTTTCTGCTCAGCACGGAGGCCGCCATCACATTCAGGAAATTCATCATGCCAATCAGCGCGAGCACGATTGCAAGCGCACCGCCCACAAAATAGTATTTGTTCAAATAGCGCTCAAAGGACGCTTTTAAATCGAGTACCGAATACAGCATAAGTGCGCTGTCCTCCGGCATAACCGTCTCTTTCAGATACTGCTGCACTGTTTCCTCCGCGCCGGGAACAGCGTCGATGAAAGCGTGCATTGCCGCCGCAGAACCGGTACACGCGATAAACTCCGCGTCCGGTATCAGGACTGTCACTGTAATCAGATTTGTATACGGATAATCCAACGAGTTTGGAAGTCTCGCTTCGCCAAGCACCTGATACTTCCTTTCGGCTCCGCTTTGATACGCCATCAGGAACTCATCGCCCGCCTGATAATTATGCGCGCCCTGACCTGCCAATAGCGGCTCGTCCACGATAACATAATATCCGCCCAAAAATTCCTCCCATGTGTGCGTCTTCCCGCGCCACTGCAGCTTGTCAAACGCGGCACGATCAATCCCCATCAAGGTAATCTCCATCTTGTTTTCTGCCCTCATCTGCTCCCAGCGCTCCATCCATCTGCCGCTGAGCCGCTCCTGCGCAATCTCGTCCCACACTGCATACAGATGCGGTTCCATCTCGTGATACTCCTTAGAATAGCGCACATAGCCGATGCTCTCCGCATGCGGACATGCGTTAATAAGCTTTTGTATATCCTCCGTAACCCCGTTCAGCACCGCGTAAGGCGCATAGTCAGGCAGCTTGTCAAGCGCAAAGTCTGATGCCATGTAAACTTGCTGATACGCGTCAAAGCGATATCCCCGAACCATCATAATGATTCCGTTTAATGTCACCAGCGAAAGAGCGATTGAGAACATAACAATAATCCCTCTCTTCCAGTTGCGTCCAAAATTTCCAAGCGCCATTCCCCACCAGGAAGCATCAATAACGCTTTTGTTGATACTTCCTGCTCTCTTTTTCATCGTTTGACCGGTTCTCCCATGCATCTGTCCGCCGTCCGCAATGCGCAGTGCCTCTACTGGGGATACCTGTCTGACAAGCCTGCACGACTGTATGCATGACAGATAGACCGTCACCAGCGCAAACACCGCAGCTGCCACAAAAATCAATGGATTGGCACTGACCACGGTCTCCTGCAGATGTCCTATGCTGTCAATATCTGCCGTCAGCGCCGGACTCAGCAGTATCCCGCAGCCATACCCGGCAAGCAGTCCGGCCGGAATCCCTGCCAGACACAGACAAAATGCCTGTATACGCACAATCCGCGCAAGCTGTTTTCCAGTCGTCCCGACATTTTTCAGCAGGCCGTAAGCGCGTATGTCTGTCCTGACGGAAATGCTGAATATGTTGTAAATAATCAAATACCCTGCAAGCACAATCAAAAGAATTACTGCAGCAATCCCGGACAGTGATATTCCGCCCTCACCAGTCAGACCTTCATAAGCCGGATTGACCTGAAATCCATTGCTGCGCACGCCTGTCTGCAAAAAGCCGCAGTTTTTGCCTAACTCCTCCGTTTTTTGATGCAGATTCCACAGATTTTTGTACCAGATGGAAAAGCTGACTGCTCCGCTCATCGCCCCATTTTCCAGTCCTTCCCGCGTAACATCCGGCGTATTCTCCTCCGCAAATTCCTCGGACACCCATGCGTACTGACTATAGTCGGTGACATCTCCCTGCCACCAGCCGCAAAGGGAAAAGTCCCGTGTTATCAATGTCTCTGCCGCGTCTGCATTGTCCAGGGCAATTGTCAATGTAACTTTACTATCCAAAAACTCATTATCAGAAATTCCGAGTGCGTCGAGCACAAGTGAACTGACTGCAATCTCATCCTTGCTTTCAGGCAGCCGTCCCTGTATCGGCGCATTGCAGAAGGACTCCGCCGCGTTTGCATCCGCCGAGCGCACCTCTGTCTGAAACAGGAGCCGCTCATCCTGCAGTGTTCCGACAAAGATATTCACACCGAAACGTTCCACATAACTGCTTTCCTCCAAAATGTCCGATACCTTCTCCGCCTCCTCCCCTGTAACGTCCTGTAAAATGACATGCGACCACGCGTTGTATGTCTTTTTGTCCGCCTCCAGCCTGGAAAGTGTCATGGAAACTGCCCCTGTAAACAGACTGGTGAACAGAATCGTCGTCAGCACAATCGCCAGCACCGCAATCTGGTTGCGCCTGCGGTTCCTTTTCAGAAAACGCACCGCCAAAAGCCACAAAGTATCCCGATTCTCAACCTTTACCATGCGAAACCTCCATTCCTGTCTCCACAAACCTGCCATCTTCAATCCGCAATACCCTGTCGGCAAGCTGCGCGATCTCCTCATTGTGCGTGATCATGACAATCGTCTGGTGAAACTGCCCGCTCGTCACCTTCAGCAGCCCCAACACATCCTGACTCGTCTGCGAATCGAGATTTCCCGTCGGCTCATCACAGAGCAGAATCCCGGGTTTTGCCGCAAGCGCCCGCGCAATGGCAACGCGCTGCTGCTGCCCGCCTGACAGCATGTTCGGCCAATTTGAACTCTTTCCAGAAAGCCCTAACGTGTCAATTACCGTCTCCACGTACTCCCTCTGTACCTTTTTCCCGTCAAGCTTCACCGGAAGTACCACATTCTCCCACACGTTCAGCATGGGAATCAGATTGTACTGCTGGAAAACAAACCCGATATTCCTGCGCCGGAAAATCGTAAGCTCCTCGTCATTCATATTTTTTAATGTTCTTCCATCCACAATCACCTCGCCGGAAGTCGGCCTGTCCAATCCTCCAATCATGTGGAGCAAAGTGGATTTACCGCTGCCCGATGTCCCCACAACCGCCACAAACTCCCCGTGTTCCACCTCGAAACTCACATTGTCCAACGCCCGCACTGCAGTCTCGCCTGCCCCGTATATTTTTGTGAGATTTGTCGTTTTTAGTATGTTCATTCTGCCTCGCCGCTCCTTCCCAACTGCGCTTCGTAAGGCAACGCCTTAGTATAATTATAGCTCTATTTTGTCCCATCGTTTCACAGACTTCTTTCACACGATCTTTAATTTAGTCTATCACACAAATATCTCAATCTGGTTTCTGAAATATCACAGTATTGAAACAAATTGTTTGCAACAACTCTGATAATGTCCTTAGGAACTGTAGGAAAATAAGTGATACAGATTGCGCAGGATATTTCTTCGA
>CAMWXE010000040.1 GCA_947178145.1 uncultured Lachnospiraceae bacterium
GGGAAACCTTGATTTTAAAGGCTTCCCATTGATTTTGGTGTCAAACTTAAGATATCATAGAATAATTCAATCCAATATGCAAGGTTTAGAAAAAATTAATAGTAAGATAATTGACAGATACCAGTATTTCCATATATGATATCTTGTAACCGCCGGCAATACAAAGCGGAATGGTACAGTCGGACTTTTACGACATTTTTGCATTATCTTATCTGGCCAACGGAGGTATTATCATGGAAGTTTACAATAAAAATCGCGACAATAACAACTCGATGCACGATGAAATACGGGAACAAAATGCCAAGCTGAAAGATGCACCGCTAAAAGACAAGTTTGCCTACTTTAAAGAATATTACTTAAAGCAGACGATTGTCGGCATCATTGTCCTCATCTTTGCTGGCTCTCTTGTATATTCCATGCTGACCGCACCTTCCGACACGGCCTTTGCCGCCTTCTTCTACAATGACACCGGCGACTCTTCCAGCACAGAGCTGATCGACGATTTTGTCGAGTATATGGGGATTGATACCAAAGAACACGATGCCTATATCGACGCTACCATGAATTATCTCCCGGACAGCACTGACCAAAGCACATACATGAGTGTCCAGAAGTCCATGGCCGTTCTGTCAACTGGAGAACTCGACGTCATCGTAGGCGATACAGCTACGCTTGACTATTTCGCAAAGGCTGAGTGCCTTCACGATATCACGACTGTTCTTCCCGACGATCTGCTCGCACGATTTTCGGATAAGCTCTATTATGCAAAATTTGGAGAGGACGCCGAATTGATTCCTGTCGGTGTCTATGTGACAGACTCGCCAAAACTGAATCAGTATTATTACTATGTCGACATGGAACCCATTTTGGGATTCGTCATAAACTCCAACAATATAGACAATGCTATCGCATTTCTAAGATATATTTATATGGAAGAATAGAAGCATAAAATAGTTGATTCCAGATAACTGTCACCGGAATCAACTATTCTTTTTTAATTTAGGAATTGTAATTGTGTTCATCCTCGAGGATTATATCCAGATCAGTTTCTTCCACTGTTCAATCTGCTCTTCCGTCATAAATCCATGGGAAGTTCCCACAAATCCAATCTTGTACGATGCAAACAGCAAGGCATTTTTGATCGCTTCCTTGGCATCTTTTGTCTTGGTATAGTAATGCAAAAATCCTGAGAACAATGCATTGCCGGCCCCCACTGTATTGACAATCTCATTGGTCTTTACGGGTTTGTACTCAATAAAGCTGTTGTCCTCCTTTGTGTAAAGAATAACACCTTTGTCGCCAATTCCCATAATTACGATTTCGGAATCATACCTCTCCCTGCACTCTCTGATGCAGTCATAAGGATCGCTCTCAAGATCATCATCACTGATATACAGGATATCGGCCGCTGCCAGAAAATCTTCCTTGTTCGCGATCTTCTCCGCCCTCATACTGCGCACATTTAAGGCGAGCGGCTTCTGATATTTCTTTGCGAGACTGATAATCGGACGACAGAAATTGCAGTTTGACATAAGCACCATATCTTTATCCTGTATCTGTCTCTCGAGTATCTCGTAATCATAATCCACATGCCTGATATCCTTGACATCCTCAAAAGTTTGTTTCTTTCCCTTGCAGTAGAGAATCACCGAAGTAGGCATGCCGTCCAGCAGCGGAAGTACATACTCTGTGCTGAGGTCCACCTCATAGGTCTCAAGATACGCCTCAATCTGATGCCGCGACATATTCCGCGCCACCATGCTCATAAAGTCCACTTCGTTTCCAAGCCATTTCAGAGCCATCGCCTCATTGAAACCTGCCCCTCCGATACCAGTATCAACCATTTCCGGTATACTCTCAAACTGTTTATATGGAACTGGCAGCTCCTCCACTTTAACAATTGTTTCCATCTGAACAAAACCTGCTACCATAAATTTGCTCATAACAATCCCTCCCTCTTCTTTTATTTGTATTCATTTTAACACAATTTTTGACAATTATATAGATTTTTATGAAAATTTTTGAATTTTGTTCGTGAAATATGTTAAAATGTCCTTATACTTTATCAATCGAAAAGGAGAACATCAATCATGAAAGAACAGCTTTATACGATTCCCTTAAATGACGCCCTCGCAGCGAACGACGAGTGTCCTTTCTGCTTCATCGAGCAAAAGTTAGAGCAGGATATTCTCGACTTTACTCTCGGTTCCGGCTCCTCATACATGGAGAGTGATATCCGCGACTTCACTGACAAAGAAGGCTTCTGCCGCTACCACTTCCTGAAAATGTACCAGTACGGAAACACCCTTGGCAATGCGTGGATTTTGAAAACTCACTTTAAGAAAATCAATGACGAATTTTCTAATGAAGTCAGGAAATTCAAGCCGGCAAAGCTTTCTTTTGTGGACCGCCTGAAACGCTCGAAAGAAATCAACAATACCATGACAGTATGGACGTGCGAAAAACAGCGCTCCTGCTATATCTGCCGTCAGTATGAGGACACCTACGCACGATATCTTGACACCTTTTTCTATATGTACAAAAAGGACACCGATTTTGTAAAAAAAGTGGAAAACAGCAAGGGATTTTGTCTCGTTCACTTTGGCGATCTGTGTCAAAGTGCTGTGGAAAAGCTAAACCAGAAGCAGTGTGACGCGTTCTTTGCGATGGTGTTTCCTCTGATGGAAGCAAATTTGAAGCGCCTCGAGGAGGATGTCAGCTGGATGGTTGAGAAATTTGACTATCGAAATGCGGATGCAGACTGGAAAAACTCAAAAGACGCTATCCAGCGCGGCATGCAGAAATTGAAGGGCGGCTACCCCGCCGCCCCGGTATACCAGCAAAAAAAGTAACTGTAAGCTGTCTGCCAGAACAATTCAGGAGAGATTCAATGTCATATCTCGGACTAACTCAATATATGCTTTGATCTCCCTGAATATCACCTCAGCATCAGCCGCCTCTGCAGTCTTCTCCCGTATGATACAGCTGATACAGTAATCAAGCATTTTCCTGATACGCTCTCTTTTTGACTTATCAGAGACATTTTCTATCTCGGACAACTTGAAAATTGCACCGATCCGTTCCTCGTAGATCTGTCTCGATTCTGCGGTCTTCCTGACTGGCTCCTGCTCCGTCTCATGCGCTGCCTCTTCCAGGAAAATTGTGAGATACGGATAGCTTTTGCCAACTTTTGTCTTTGTCATGGCGACCTGTTTCACCAGCTCGAAATAATCCTTCTCATTTTCATCCACAATGGTAGACAGCTCCAGCAGCATATATTTGACACAGTAATCGTACACAAATACATAGATGCCTTCCTTGGAACCAAAATAGTGAAACCAAAGTCCCTTGCTGACACCGACTGCCTTTACCATGTCATCCGTGCTGGCGTGTTTGTATCCATTTTTGGCAAACACCTCAAGCGCACCGTTGATCATGCGGTCCTGTTTCTCTCTTGCAAGGTCAAAAAATTTTTCGTTCATTCGTACCTCCTTGTGCGGCACTCCCCAACTGCACACACCTGTTATATTCATACTAACATAATTTTGCAGAGTAATCAATATTACTCGCAGATATCATTTTTAAGTTTAAGTCAGCGTTACTTTTCGCACCCACGCCAAAGTAGTGGGAATCATGCGCCAAATTGATGCCCTTTATCAATTTGTGTGCAAAATCTGTTATAATTCACACCCCAATAACTTATAAGATGATAAAAACTGGCGTAGGTGTGAATTGTAACAAGTCAGCTGGCTACTGTTCACATTTTCACCAAATTTTACATAATCTCTTTTCATTTCCATAAAATAGTATTAAAATAGATTTGTATCCAAAATAAAAACAACTGCAACAGGAAAGGAGAACCACAAATGGCTAAGAAATTAAGCAAGCTTGTCTTATTCAGTGCCCTCGCCGGTGCTGCAGCTGCTGGAACTTATTATTATCTTCGAAATAAATCGAATGCTCCTGAAGAAGACACGGATGACTTCGATGATTATGACGATTTCGACGAGGATCTTGATGATGAAGATTTCTCCGCAAATACCATCAACGGCAAAAGCCGTTCCTATGTGCCGATTGATATAGACAATGCTAAGGAAATCATTGGCGAAAAGGTGATTGAGACACTTGATAAGACAAAAGAAAGGCTTGAGCACTTCAATGTATCCGAGAAAATTGACAAGGCGAAAGAAATCATTGAGGAGATGACTGCTCCCACTGCGGAACCTGTCTATACGCAGGTCGATATGTCTGCCGCCCCAGCCGCTGACGATACTGTGGCAGACGACAAAAGCAGTGAAAATGAAGTTAAGTCTGTATCTGCCACCTATGCAGAATCCTCTGATACAGAGAGCATTACGGAAGAGTTTTTTGATGACTCAAAGACAGAGTCTTAACATGTTTCTTTTTGCATGAAAACAGCAGGACTGTCGGGAAACAGGTCATGGTACAGTCCTCTCATAAAAACAGGAGGAGACTTGCGAGAATTAATGTTTGTCAGATATTAATTCCTGCTAATCTCCTCTTTTCCTTTTCTATGATATCATCCATTTCAGGCGCAAAAGCTTCCCTGTCAGTCTTCCCCGCCCCGTTCCTTTCCATTCTACCGAACAATCACCTTTTTCCAAATGAGCATGCGCATCAATCATATAGGATTTCCTCTTTCCATGCCGCAATCTGTGAAAATAATTCTCCCATATTCATTTTTGAAAAATCTGTCGTGTCAACCTTAATCTGTCTTCCATCCGCACAAAAAGCATCAAATCCCCTTTGTTCTATTCCACGAACAAAGTTTTCACAAGAAATAGTTTTTGTTTTTGAAGCTTCCAGATTATGCTCTTCCTTTTCCGGATAACAGTCATTTACAACATGCCCCCTGTGCCTGTCAGGACTGCTTTCCCGTTCCAGAAAACGCTGGTAAATCACTTTATAGTCGCCTGTTAAAGTGATGGTCAAGGCAGAATATTGATATTTTTCTAAAAGATTGTTAATTCCATGTTCTGACGATTCAAAATTATTCTCCAATATAAAAGGCTGTCCTGCTTTCATAAGTTGACCTGCGGTATAATACATAATTTCCATACTGGCAATTCCAAGATTTACTTTTTCTGCTCTTGACTGAAAGCCAACGCTGTCAAACAACAGTTCTTTTATGGAGTCTTTCGAAATAACAGGCAGCTTCAAACTCTCTGACAGGACTTTTGCCATAGTGCTTTTTCCTGCTGCCGGCATACCTGCCACTAATATGCAATACATTTCTCATGCCCCCTTCAAATGAACTGTTTCTATAGCAACTCCGAGTTCCCTGACCTGTATCAGAAAATCCTCAGATACATTATTGTCCGTAATCAGTAAATCATACTCTTTTACCTGGCATACAGAATGGATAGAATTTCTTCCTATCTTCTTAGACGGATATAACCCAATATTCATTCCACTGTTCTTCATAACAGCTTTTCCAAATTCCACACCGGCGGGATCGTGAATGGAGGCTCCAAAATCCAGAGATAATGCTGCGTGTGATAAAAATGCTTTATCCATTCGGATATTTTTTACCATCTGAATGGTATAAAAATCATGGCAGTGACCACGATGGGACATTACACCACCCAATAATATAACGGATATATTTATTTTTTTCCGCAATACCTCTGCAATGGTAACGGAATTTGTCAATACTGTAATGGTTACATCTTCCGGCAGATTTTCAGCCATATAATATCCGACTAAAGACGTGGTAATATAAATGACATCCTTGTTTTGAATATGTTCGATTGCTTTTTGGGCAACTGCCAGATAATCAGCCTGTATTTCTTTTATATCTACTGGATTATATGTCGGCGTGGGATAAATTTCTTTTGGATTAACTGCAATGGCACCGCCATGTGTTCTCTGCAACAATCCTTTACTTTCCAATATCCTTAAATCCCGCCTTGCACAATCGGCCGAAATTTGATAGCATTCCTGAATTTCTGATACCAGAATCCGCCCTGTCTCGTTTATCTTACGAACAATATCCTTCTGTCGTTCTTCCATAAACATAATAAATACCTCGATTTCGTGTTTTTAATCGTTTCTACTTGTTTGTATTTTATTATAATTGTTTATTCCTAAATATGCAAGCTTTATCAACAGAAATTGCATTCATAAAATGGTTGATTATCTCCAAATTGTCCAGAAAGAACCTTGTATTTATTCGGATAACCGTATATAATTATAGCGATTGAACTTATGGAAAGGGTGAATGAAAATGTTAGAGTATATTTCTGCCCCGGAAGCAGCGAAAAAATGGGGCATTTCAGAAAGACGGGTGCAAAAGCTATGTGAGGAAAACCGCATACCCGGCATAGCAAAGTTTAGTCGTATGTGGTTGATACCAAAGGACGCAGAGAAGCCTATGGATAAAAGGAAAAAGCGAAAAGGCGGTGCAGACAATGAAAAGTAAAATATTATTAGTAGACGACGAAAAAGATATTTCTGATCTGATAGAGGAAGCATTACGTCAAGACAACTTTGTAGATATTCAAAAAGCATACACAGGAAAGGACGCAGTTCAGATATGCAGGGAATACCAGCCGGACGTGATTGTATTGGATGTTATGCTGCCGGATATTGACGGGATCGAGGTATGTAAACAGATACGGGAATTTTCAATTTGTTCTATCCTGTTCCTATCTTCAAGGAACGATGATATTGACAAGATACTTGGGCTTTCCAGTGGGGGTGATGATTACATTACAAAGCCTTTCAGCCCACGGGAAATTGTTTACCGTATCAAAGCGCAGCTTCGCCGCCAGCAATACCAATCTGACAAAAGCAAAAGTCTGAATGATTTACTGGCTGTTGGCTCCCTTACACTTGATAAGGAAAGCTGCCGGATTTATAAACGAGGACAGGAAATCGAACTGACAGGGCGTGAGTTTTTATTATTGTCCTATCTCATGGAAAATGCAGATAAGATCATCAGCAAAGAACGGCTGTACGAACAGGTATGGGGAGAATACAGTTGCATTTGTGATAATACGATCATGGTACATATTCGCCATATCAGAGAAAAGATTGAGAATACTCCGTCTGCTCCAAAGCAGCTGATTACGATAAAAGGCTTGGGCTACAAATTAAAGAAAAGGACTGATTAAATGAAGCAATCCGGCTACCGTACCACCTTTCATATTTATTTGATATTTTTCTTATCACTTTTAGGAACCCTCATTGCCGTGTGCTGCCTTTTTGCAATGCTGATTACTGCGACAAATCCAAACGGTAAAAATGTCCGTAGCGACCAGCCTAAAATTTTTACACAAGATTTTTCAAAATACATTGTTTTCGTAAACGACACCCCTAAAATAAAACAGACAGGGCTTGAATTATTGCAGGAAACCCATGTAGGGCTGCAAATTCTGGACGCTGCCGGAAATGAAATATATGCGTTTCAAAAACCAAATACCGCACAGGACTATTATTCGAATACCGACCTTTTGCAGCTTTATCAGACGGGACACTTTGACAATGCAAGCCCGGAAGATATGACTGCTTTTATTGGTGTCATAACAGGAAACGAAAAAGACTATGCCTATGTTCTGTATTTCCCTATGAACATTCAAAAAGTAACCATGTATTTAAACGGAGAACGGTTTGCAGGCGGGAAAAAGGTAATCATTTTCATTATCGGCATTTTATTAGTAATCGTCCTTTTCTTAGGATTGGGCTATGGACTATTGGTAACAAAAGCAATCAGCAGATTATCCGCTTCCATTCGGGATATTTCGGGACGCTGCTATCTGCCCGCCAAAGAAAAAGGCGCATTTCGAGATTTGATAAAAAGTCTGAACGAATTGGACGGGGAAGTAAGGGCGAGTGATCGTCTGCGTGAAAAAACAGAAAACCTACGCCGGGAATGGATTTCTAATATTACCCATGACTTAAAAACTCCTTTGTCCCCGATAAAAGGATATGCGGAGATTTTATGTGATGATACAGAAAAGACAATCCCCCAATGTAAGCGGTATGCAGAAATAATGCTAAAAAACGCGGCATATATGGAAAATCTGATTGACGACTTAAAATTAACATGGCAATTAGAAAATGATATGCTTCCAATCAACAGGCAGGAACAGAACATTGTCCGCTTTTTACGAGAATTATCCATTGACATTCTGAACCGCCCCAAATACGAGGAACGCACGATTGCATTTCAGTGTAGCGAAAATATAACAGACGAAACGGCTATATTTTCGTTTGATAAAAAGCTTTTCACACGGACATTTCAAAATCTGATTATCAATGCTTTTGTGCATGGCGGCAAAGATACGGAAGTAACCGTGCAAATTTCCGTTTCTGATTGTTGGCTGAATATAAACCTATCAGACAACGGAATAGGTATGAGTGCGGAAGAAACAGACCAATTATTTGATCGCTATTATAGAGGAACAAATACAGAGAGCAAGTCCGAAGGAACAGGCTTGGGGCTGGCGATTGCAAAAAGCATTATAGAACTTCATGGAGGTACAATTTCTGTTACCAGCAGTCCCGGAGCCGGAACCGCTTTTCTTATCCGCTTTCCAGTGTGCCAAAACTGACACACTGCATTTAAGGTTAATTAAGATAGAATGAAAATGAGATTAAGGTTGACCATCTACTATGTGAAATGTAGTGACGGTCAACCTTTTTTTGATTACAGGTAAGGAGGTGGAACATGAACATAAAAAGGGATTTCCATTTTTGGCAGCAATACCGTTTTGAAAGCAATCGAAAATGCGTTGAAATAGCGCATAGAAAGCAGGTGTAAATTTGAAAATCATTCTAAAGTATATCTTAACAAACATACAGGAACGCAAGGTAAGAACCGCCGTTATGCTCCTGTCAATACTTCTGTCCGCTATGCTGTTGTTTGTATCCTTTTCTATTGGGGTGTCTTATGAAAGCGCACAGCGTAAAATGGCGCGTGGTATGGCGGGGAGTGCCACTGTTTCCGTGCAGAATGTGACGGGCGGCATTTATGCAGGGGATATTCCCACCCTGCCTGTCATACAGACAAAAGCCGGGATATTAGAGGGAACTTCCCTTTACCATGAAAACGGATATTACGAAACCGTTGATCTGCTTGCCGCTGATATGGACGCATTAAATCAGATCAAC
Source organism: uncultured Lachnospiraceae bacterium (assembly GCA_947178145.1). Taxonomy (GTDB): domain Bacteria; phylum Bacillota; class Clostridia; order Lachnospirales; family Lachnospiraceae; genus COE1. The sequence continues at coordinate 9,136 of CAMWXE010000040.1, forward strand.
AAGCCGCGTCTGCGAAATGGCGGCGCAGCCGAAGGCTCCCGCGGCAGTCGCCAGATGGGTACGCAAGCGTCCCCGCCTGGCTCGTTGCCCGCGGAAATAACAAACTTTGTGGGCTATCAGATTATTCTGCCAGACAGGTTTACATCAAAGTATGGAATAGAAAAAGGCGATACTATCACCTTACAGATAGGCGGTTCGCCCATAGATTTTGAAGTGCTGGAAATCGCCGCTTATGATACGGTTTTCCTGCGCCATACAAGGGGAGCGACCGCCCTTTTACCTTTGGAAACCTTAAAAGAGATTTTGGGGCAAGACAACGGTTACAGTGAAATTCTGATCGAAGCCGCCGGGCATACCACTACAAACGATTTAATCTCTGAATTGCGAAATGCCCTTGATACAGAAAAATACCGGGTATCAGAGATTGTCAATGAAATGCAGATCGCCGCCGACGCAAGACAGAAATCTATGCCGTTTTTCCTTATCAGCTTTTTTTCACTGACTATGAGCGTTTTCATCATTTATAGCAGCTATAAAGTCATTACCTTAGACCGTTTGCCGATCATAGGCACATTCCGCAGTATCGGCGCAACGAAAAAAGCCGTAACCCGTATTCTGCTTTTGGAAAGCCTATTTTACGGTTGTATAGGTGGGCTGATCGGTATTCCTGTTGGTATCTTCGTATTAAAAGCTATTTTACAGGGAATGGGAAAGACACTTTCACAGGGAATAGAAATTCCTGTTATTATTTCTCTCCCCGGCGTTTTCCTTTCTTTTACCGTTGCAGTCACCGTATCGTTACTTTCTGCATGGCTGCCAGTCCGCAGGGCAAGCCGTCTGCCGATAAAAGATGTTGTTTTAGGCACAGTGGAGGAATGTCATATCCCGCACCCGCTGATTGTTGGAATTGGAACCATTCTATTTGTCATATCAGTATTTTTGCCGCACCTTGCATCGGGAAATATGCTCTATCTTGCAGGCGGCTTTTCTCTGCTGGGACTTATTGCGGCGACAATCCTTGTAATACCGATTTTCACCAATATTTTAAGCGGAGTTTTTGAACGTATTTTTGGAGCGATAGTCGGAAACGAGGGCAGGATAGCCGCCCGTAACATGAAAGATAACAAAAACACTACACAAAACATAACTCTGCTGTTTATAAGCATATCCGCGATTATTGCGATCAGCGTTGTGGGAAATTTTGTAACAACCTATATCAGCGACGTTTTTCATGGCGCGGAACTTCAAGGGTTTGCAGACGGACGTATGGAGCCGGAATTTGTGGAACGGGTGGAAGAAATGGAGGGGATTGAAAAGGTACTTGCTGTCTATGTATTTGAAAATACGATAAAAACAGGAGGTATCACATTTTCCCGTTTAGAGGGTACAGATAATTTGGAGTGGTATCGTTCCATGCTGGCTCTAAAATTTACAGATAAAGGCTTATTGGAACAGGCTGCTGCTTCCTTTGGGAACAAAGAACGCTCTGTCATTTTAAGCGAGGATTGTTTGCAACGTACCGGCTTTTCAGTTGGGGACGAAATACTTCTCTCAAATGGAACAGAGGAAATTCCTTATACCATTGCTGGCAGTTTCAAATCAAGGGCAACGGATGTAGAAGCTGTTATCCCCGCTTACTGCGCTGTTTCAGACTTTGGAGCAACAGTCTATGACTTCTTAGCTTATACAGCCGCAGACCCCGACGCAATCATGGTACAGATACGGGCTTTATTTGGGGAAACATCAAATTGGAGCCGCACCGTAGAGGAATTTAATTCAGACGCACTTTCAACCGTTGGCGCATTTTTAGAACCAATGCACACCATGACCTATTTTATCCTGCTGCTTGCAACCGTCGGTGTGATCAACAATCTTTTGATTAACTATATGCAGAAACGGCGCACGATTGCCATGTATAAATCCATTGGTCTATCTAACCGCCAAAACAGGAAAATGACATTGATAGAGGGCGCATCGATCGGGCTTATCGGTGCAGTAATCGCTGTTTTTGTTTCCTACATGGAAATTCAGACAATTTTCCTTGTGGCAGCTCCCAAAATCTCCATGCTGCCGGAACTGGATTTATGGACGTTTCTTGCCGCAGGGGGATTAGGGATCTTCATTACGCTGTTAGGTTCCGTCGTACCATTCATGAAAAGTCGTAATATGAAACTGATAGAAGAAATTAAATTTGAATAGGAGGCATTGTCACATGAGAGAATTAACAGAAAAAATCGTTATTGAGGGGAAAAGCATTGTAAAAGACTTTCAGCTTGGCGATACCAGAACAAGGGTATTGAAAAGCATATCTTTGAAAGTTTCGCAAGGAGAATTTGTTTCTATCATGGGGCAATCCGGTTCCGGTAAAAGTACCCTGCTTTATATTCTTGGTGGTCTTGATACGCCTACAAGCGGAGCTGTCTTTCTCAATGGCATAGATATATCGAAGCTGGGTGATGAAAAAATGAGCCGGATAAGGCGGCAGAATATAGGCTTTGTATTCCAGTTCTATAATCTTATCCCAAACTTGAACGTAGAGGAAAATATCATGCTCCCGCTTTTGTTGGACGGAAAGAAAATGCGTGACTATAAAAATGAGCTTGCTGAAATTTTAGAGGTTGTCGGCTTATCTGACAGGAGAAAACACACGCCCCGCGAGTTGTCCGGCGGGCAGCAACAGCGTGTTGCAATCGCCCGCGCATTGATCGGCAAGCCCCAAATTTTGTTTGCTGACGAGCCAACGGGAAACCTTGACAGCCGTACCGGGGCAGACATTATGAATTTGCTGCAGGAGATCAACCAGGAAAGCAGACAGACAATTGTCATGGTTACTCATTCGCCAGAAGCTGCAAAAAGCAGCAGCCGGATTATTACAGTGAGTGACGGAATAATTGCATAACCATTCCATTAACTGAATAAAAAAGCAATCTGCCGTGCGACGGCAAAAGAAAAAAAGCCGTGCATTTTGCGTTCGGGAGAGAGCCAGAGAAAAGACGGGAGATATGCTTACAAATATACCGATACTTTGGGTAAAGTGCTATTTGTCTATGCTTGGAAGTTAGTACCTACGGACAAGACCCCTGTCGGGAAGCGTGACGACATATCTATTAGAACACCACACAGGGGCGCAAGCGGCTTATGAAGCTGCTGGAAGCGGATAAACTTGGTTCCTGCTTCAAACACTCATAAGTGGAGTAATCTAAAGTATGAATAAAATAATGAAGGCATAAGTAAACTGAATACTTATGCCTTCACTGCTCTATACTGCTTTTGCAATAATTTACTTATTCCCAAAGCCCATCCTGTTGCACCCTATTCAAACAAAAATTCTGCCAATTCCTCTACTTTCGTAAAATAGACATCACTGTTCTTTCTCATGAAATCCCTTATTTCGGTAATGTCGTTCGCCCATCCCGCGCCGACAAAAGGCACACCGTACGCTTTCGCCATGTCATAGCCAGGCTTTAAATCATCCACCATCACCATCTCCTCTGGTCTTAACCGGTACTTCTGCGATATCACTTCCAACGCGTACGTGCTGGGCTTTCTCTGCTCCGGCGGATACTCCCAGCCAAAGATCATGTCTGGCATCGGCAGATGGTTTGCCTCATAATCCCGCCTGATATTGAAATCATAGGAGTGCGATATCACACACACAATACCTCCCTCCGCCTTCTGACGCCCGATGATCTCCCGCATTCCGTCATAGACCTTTGCCGTATGTCCCGACACATAGCTCTTCCAGCACTCGACTTCCCTCTCGAGTTCCTCGTCTGTCATGCCAAGCTTCTCCACACAGTAGGGCGTAAAGCCCGGATCAAAATTCTCCCGGAAGTAGTCATCAAGCGATATGGTCACTCCTGGCCTCAACAGCCTGAGTGCCTCCAAAAATGCCGGATAGTGTATGGTGGCAGTGCTGTTGACCACTGTATCATCGTGGTCTAGTATCAGACATTTATACTTCATCATTCTCATCCTTTCGCAGCTCTTCAGCGCTTTCCTGCTTTCCTTCCTATTTCGGCAGCACAAAGGAGCTTTTCAGCGATACGATTCTGTTGAACACAAGCGCATCTGGCTTAGAATCTCTGCTGTCCACATTGAAAAATCCCTGTCTCACAAACTGGAAACTGTCATATGGCTTTGCATCCTTCAACGCCGGTTCGACATAGCACTCCTTCAGCACAGTCAGAGAATTGGGATTGAGATTCAGCGAGCCGTCCTCATTATAGACGCCTTTCTCCTCGTCGATCAGATTCTCGTATAACCGCACCTCTGCCTTAACCGCATACGGCACTGGAACCCAGTGAATCGTTCCCTTTACCTTTCTGCCTGTAAAGCCACTGCCCTGCTTTGTCTCCGGATCGTATGTGCAGTGCACAACTGTCACCTTGCCGTTTTCATCCTTTTCATAGCTTTCGCACTTTACAAAATATGCACTCATGAGACGCACTTCATTTCCCGGAAACAGCCTGAAATACTTCTTTGGCGGCTCCTCCATAAAGTCATCCCTGTCAATATAGAGCTCCCTGCAGAACGGAACCTGTCGGGATCCGAGGGACTCGTTTTCAAGATTGTTTGGCACCTCGAGATACTCTGTCTCTCCCTCCAGGTAGTTGTCAATCACAAGCTTCACAGGGTCAAGCGCCGCCATCATTCTCGGCTTTTTGAGCTTTAAGTCCTCGCGGATACAGTACTCGAGCATCGCGTAATCCGTGGAGGAATTTGCCTTGCTCACACCGCAGAGCTCCACAAATTTCTGGATAGACTCCGGCGTAAATCCGCGTCTTCTGAGCGCTGCAATCGATACAAGCCTCGGATCGTCCCACCCGTCAACAATACCATCCTGGACAAGCTTCTTGATGTAACGCTTGCCGGTCACGACGTTTGTCAGGTACATTTTTGCCTGCTCAATCTGCCGCGGCCGGCTGGGATACTCGATCTCCTGCACTACCCAGTCGTACAGCGGTCTGTGGTCCTCGAACTCCAATGTACAGATCGAGTGCGTGATCCCCTCAATGGCATCCTCAATCGGGTGCGCGAAATCATACATTGGATAGATACACCACTTGTCGCCGGTATTATGATGCGTCATGTGCGCCACACGGTAAATAACCGGATCGCGCATATTGAGATTCGGCGAAGTCATATCAATGCGCGCGCGCAGCACCTTCTCACCGTCTGCAAATTTACCGTTTTTCATATCCTCAAAGAGCTGTAAATTCTCCTCCACGGAACGGCTGCTGGACGGATCTTCCTTTCCCGGCTCAGTGAAAGAACCCCTGTACTCTTTGAGCTGCTCTGCCGTCAGGTCAGACACATACGCCTTACCCTTTTTGATCAGTTTCACCGCGCACTCGTACATCTGGTCAAAATAATCGGAGGCAAAGAAAAGCCTGTCCTCCCAGTCTGCGCCAAGCCACTTGACATCCGCCTTGATGGACTCCACGAACTCGATATCCTCCTTAGTCGGATTGGTATCGTCAAAACGCATGTTGAATTTTCCGCCATATTCCTTTGCAATCCCATAGTTCACAAGAATTGCCTTGGCATGTCCGATGTGAAGATAACCGTTCGGCTCCGGCGGGAAACGCGTGTGCACAGTGTCATACACCCCTTCCGCCAAATCCTTGTCAATCAACTGTTCGATAAAATTTCTCGAAACGACTTCTTTTCCCTCAGCAGCCACTTCCGCTGTATTTTTTTCTGCGTCACTCATCTTCATGTCTCCTCATCATAAAATAATTCAAATAGCAACGATTCAGTACTTTCCTAGTGCAATTTCCTGTACCAAACAATTGTCAAATATTATTTATTGTAATATAAGAGTAGTCCTTTTGTAAAGTTATTCCAGAATTTTTCCCATACACCGCTACTGAAGTGCATTATCACCTATCTCATCACAATTAAATATTTGCAAAATCATCATAGTTCACCCTGTTTGTCGCAAAAAACTTTTCATTGTCCAATACATACTCACAGTCAGCAGGCAGGCAGCCTGTCTTTCCCTATAAATATACACAGCATATCAGCAACTCGCCTTCAACATCTCATCAGATTCCTATATTACCATACCAAATTATATCACAACCACAACAATATTCCTATCAAAAAATACCTAAGTATTTACGCCTTATTCAACCCCTTTCAGCGCATCAACCATGCAGATTGTCCTGACCTTTCCCGATAAAACGGTGTTCACTCCTGTCGATACAATCCATGTGCCAACGATGGAGTACAGATACGACAGTGCATAGATCACTGTCGGCATATCCTGGTCCTCGGTCATGGTCTGCATGATGGCGTCCAGAAGCTGATATCCCATATACAGTCCAAGAATAATACCGATTGCCGTGATCCAGTTATTCTGCTGGCGCAGGATTCGTCGGATTCGTTTTGACGGGAAACCGAGCACTTTGAGCGTTGCCACTTCCCTTGTCTTTTCCAAAAAGGATAAAACACCCATATTGTACAGCACGATCACTCCCAAAAGCACTGCCGCCAGAATCAGGATTCCCACCATCAGATTCATCATCTCCATGTTCTCATCAAGATCGTTTTTCAACTGTTCCAAACTAATAACACCTGATATTTCATTGCTGTTCCTGACATAATCCGGCACTGACATGTTTGTGTTCAGCGATGTCGGCGTGAACGTATAGTGATACCGTTCATATTCTTCTCTGGAGAATGTGATTCCCTGGCCTACCGGTGTGCGATACAGCATTGTGATTCGGCTCTTCTCCCAGTCCTTTTCCCCTACGATATGCCACTCCACAAAATCGCCCTCGCGAAGTCCCAGCACCTTCGCCAGCTTGCAGGACATCGCCAGCCCTCTCGTGGGCGGCGCAATCTCATTGCCCTCATCGTCCTGATAGTGCACATAGTTTCCACTGTCGATTACGGTAAGATTTCCCGTCTTTACCCTGCTGGCTGTCCGAAACTCACAGCTGCCCTCCTGCACCAGCTGTCCCTTAAACTGCTGGCTGTATTCCCTTTTTTTCAGATTTGAGGTATTCTCTGAGAAAATAATCTTATTCTGGGCAGTGTTGAGCTCCCCGTACTGCCAGACGACCATCTCATCACAGCAGTCCTTACAGCCAAAGGCACACACCAGCAGCATCGTGCAGCCGGCGACACCAGCGATTCCCATAATGCTGCGCGCCCTGTTTCTCAGAACATCCCTCACATTCCACTGTGTTGAAAAGCGGAGGGAAAGCCATATTCTGCTCTTTTCCAAAAAGCTGTGCCTCAGATTTTTCGGCACTGCCGGTTTTAAGGTAATCGCCGGCATATCCCGAAGCGCCTTTCTGCATGAGAGAAAGCTCACAAAGGAGGAAACGGCAATCGCAAGGACAACCGCCACATAGGATTGGCCTGATATTCCAGTCTTCCATTCAGGAAGAATATAGTATGCGCTCATGCTCGGCAGAAAAAGGGATGGCAGCAGCAGTTTGCCGGACACTGCCCCGAGAAGACTTCCCACCGCGCTGATCACAACCCCATACGAAACATAATGTCCTGTAATCCTGGCTTTGGAAAATCCCAGCGCCTTTAACGTACCAATCTGAATCCGCTGATTGGAGGTCATCCTTGTCATGGTGGTGACAATTCCCATCACTGCGATCAGCAGAAATACCGCGGAAAACATGATTCCCATTGCCGCGTGCTGGCTCTCCTCGTTCGCAATGCTGTCAATCCCTTCATTCTGCGACTGGTCAAGTACCACTACCTCATCGCGGCCAAGCGTCGACTTGACAAGCTCCTTGAATGTCATGGTATCCATGGCTGACCTGTTTTCTTCGTTCTGCTTGATGACCAGTCGGTTGTAAGCAAGCTGCTCCTGCACAGGAAAATCGAGCTTTGAGAGAAAACCATAACCATAATTCCCATAATTTGGCATCATGCTGTCGCTCTCAAGCGTGTAAAAAAGATACTCCGGGTGTATGATAATTCCCTTTACTTCCTCCGTAAACTCAACCGATTCGTATTTCAGCCGGATTCTGTCACCGACATGATATCCCCGCTCTCTGGCAAACACCTCTTCCAGCCAGATTCCTTTTTTTCCGGGTGCAAAGGACTCACCCTCAATCAGATAGGGATAGGAGCACTGCATGGATTCCAGGAAATTCAGTTCCATGTCAAACTCTGCTCCTTCGCTCGTCTTTGCCTTTCCCGAAATGACAATCTTTCTGTCAACCGTGTCAATCTGCGGCAATGCAGTAAGCTTCCGGACCTCCTCCTCTGTAAAACCGTTTCCAATCACCCAGCTGTCCGCCAAATTCGTAGTCTGGTAATAAGCCGCCGTGGAGAGACCAATGCCGTTACTCTCTGCGTCAATCCCCACAAAAATGGCAAGCCCCAGAAACGCCATCAGAAAGATAGAGATAAACTGCGTCCTCCCCTGCCACAAATCCCTCAGAAGTTTTCTTTTTAACATTATTGACCTCCATCACGCGCAGTCTTTGCTCATATTTCACCAAGTCACCCCGCCTGCATCCTTTGGCTGTTCATTGATGGTGACAGACTCAATCCCGCCGTTTTTTACCCGTATCACCTTGTCCGCAATATCCGCAAAAAAGCTGTTGTGCGTTACCATAACAACCGTTCTCTTTTCCTTGCGGCTCATGCCCACCAGGAGTTCCAGCACATCGCGCCCCGTGTTGGTATCGAGTGCCCCAGTCGGCTCGTCGCACAGCAGTAATTTCGGATTTTTTGCAATCGCCCGCGCGATGGATGTGCGCTGCTGCTCGCCGCCGGACATCTGTGCCGGAAACTGGTGCATGTGATCCAGTAGTCCTACGGCCGCGAGCGCTTTCTTCGGGTCCATCGTATCCTCGACAATATCTTTCATCAACGCGACATTTTCATAGGCAGTCAGCGTTGGAATCAGGTTATAAAACTGAAATACCACCGCTACATTTCTGGCCCGATAACTGGTGAGCTGATTGTCGTTATAATTGCTGATATCCTCCCCGCAGGATACGATTTTGCCGCCTGTCGCAGTGTCCATTCCGCCGAGCAGATTTAACAGCGTGCTCTTTCCCGCACCGCTTGGTCCCAGGATGACGACCATCTCACCCTGATTGATCGTGAAGCTGGCATCCTTTAATGCGTAAAACACCCTGTCTGCCGTTCCATACTCCTTGCTTACACTGTCAAACTCTATAAAAATATCCTTATCCATAATTAAAACCGCCTGTTATTTTACTGTAACTTTCTTTCCCACACGCTCATCGGTCATGGCATCTGTAATAACCTGCTCGCCGACATGAAGTCCCTCTACAACCTCTGTATCGCTTCCGCTGTTGAGACCACAAGTCACATACCGTTTTGCCACCACATCATTTTCAATCACATAACAGTAATCTCCGTCATCATCTGCATAGAGCGCCCCGTTTGGTATCAATATCGACTGTTCTTTTTTCCCCGTCTCAATGACTGCATCTACATCTGTCCCAAGATAGATCTTTCCGTCAGGCTTATCAATATGTATCTCCACCTGCAGCTTTGCATTGTTCTGGGAATCTGTGACCGTCTCCATGCGGATTCTTGACACTTTTCCCTCATATACGGTTCCCCCAATCCCGACAGAAGCCTTCTGTCCCAGCTCCACCTCTGCCATCTCATAGCTGGTGACGTCGACAACAGCCTTCACATTTTCTGTATCCTTGATGGTAAACATCGGGCTTCCCTTCGCGACGACTGCTCCCTCTGCGACCATGACATTGGTAATTACACCTGTTATTTCTGCCGTCACACCTTCTCTGGCCTTCTCTGCGTCCTGCTCATTCCACGCAAGTGTCGTGCTGGCAAGTCTGGCGTTCTGCGCAAGCTGCTCAAGTTGTGCCGCGTTCATCGCCGTATGCTTTGTGCTTAGCATTTCCTGTTGGAGCATGCTTCGCTGTGCGGCAATCTCATTCAGAAACATCTCGGCCTCATCAAAATACCGATTCTCGATTGGCTCCGCCCCCACATCCTGAAGCGCAAGCTGTTCTTTCTGCAATCTGGCCAGCTCAATCTGAAGCTGTGCTGCCTCCACCTGAAAATCATTTCTCTCGTCAGGCTCATAGCTGTCATCTGCCGCCGCTGCATTTTTTGCTGCAATCTGCACCCGCAAGTCAGCCATCCTGATTTCCAGTGCCTTATTTTTGTCCCCTACCGCATCCGCCACGACCTCAATATTGTATTTCAGGTCATTGACATTGGTGAGCGCTGCCTGGTACGCTTCCTGATACACCGCTTCCAGCGCCGCTGCATCATTGTAGGCTGCCTGCATTTCATCTGCCTGTGCCACACTTCCCCGATATCCTGACGCGAGCGCATTTGCCTGTATTCTCGCCTGTTCCACATTTCTGTCAAAATCCTCTGTATCATAGGTGACAAGAAGCGTTCCTTCCTGCACAAGATCGCCTGCCTTGGCATCAAACACTGCGATTGGAGCGGTGACGCTGGCATAATATGTCTGTTCTTCCTCGCTCTCGATATGCCCCTCCGCCTCTATGGTCTGTATAATACTGCCTGTTCCAATCTCCTGCACATTGACCTTGAGCGGCGAACTGCTTCCAAATGCCGTCGTCCCGGCAATCACGGCACACACAGCCACAGCACCAAGTATCTGATAGACTTTTCTTCTCTTCATTTTCTCCTCCATTCCGCACGCCAAACCCGTGTTATCCGTTCCCATGGTTCAATATGATGACAGAAACACCTTACCTCCTAAAGGTTTTATAATATGAAACAGATTTCATATTCATATAATACTTTAGCTCCGAAGTATTGTCAATATGAATATGAAATATTGTTCATAAATTTGACAACTGTATTGGAATGTTTTATACTCAGAGGATACGATATAAGCTGAAATAAATACAATCTAAAAATATGGGAGAACTTATGGAAAACACAAAGACAAGAGAACCGCAGCAAAAGCGTTCTATCGAAAAGAAAAACAAAATTATAGAAGTTGGCTTCCGCCTCATGTGCGAAAACGGTTATCAGAAAACCACTACCGCTGATATCGCAAAGGCCGCTGGTGTCTCGACCGGTATCATCTACAGCTATTTCACGGACAAGCATGACATTTTTACTGCTGGTCTTGAACTGTTCGGAAGCCAGATGATCGTCCCCATGTACGACCAGTTTACCTTTCCGCTGGATATCAGAAAAAGTGTGAATATTGTGATTGACGCGCTGATTGACGGTCATCAGATCTTCCGAAATGCCCACAAGGAGATCGAATCCCTTGTCATGACAGACGAAGACATCGCACGCATCATATATGAGTTTGAGATGCGCACGACAAAGGATTTGGAGATATTTCTATTAAAAGCAGGCTTCACACCGGAAAACCTGCTGGAAAAAACACATATTATCTATAATATGATCGAGTCCCTCTGCCATGAATTAACTTTTCATAAACATGAGGAACTCGACTGTGAACGGATGCGTGCAATCGTTGTCGACACAATCCTTGGCATCCTCGGCGAACCTGAAAGTGCCCGCGAAGGAACGATATCAACATAACTTATCATATTCCTTGTCTTTTTCTCCGCTCACACAGTTTCTAAGAAACTGCTAATACCTTACTTCCATCAGACACAAGCCCTTTGCAGGCGCAAGCGCGCCTGACAAATCTCTGGCCGCATTGTCTTTGAGCAATTCCGCCATTGACTCCGGCGCTCTCTGCCCCAGACCGACTTCGATCAATGTACCTGTTAGAATCCGCACCATATGATACAGAAAACCGTCGCCGCTGTAGGTAAGGACAACCTCATTTCCAATCTTTTCCAACCAAATCGCATCGATTGTGCGCACTGTCGACTTCCTGCTCTTTTTATTTGAGGTAAGCGCCTTAAAATCATGTGTTCCCACAAAATGGCCGGCGGCGGCTTTCATCGCATCCAGATCAAGCTGCTGTGGCAGCTCATACACATACCTGCGCTCAAACACACAGGGAATCCCGGAATTCCATATGCGGTATCGATATGTTTTTCCCTTTGCATTGAGCCTGCTGTGAAAGCGATCCGGCATCTCCCTGATCGATATGACACCGATATCCTCCGGCAGATATTGATTGAAGTAATCCATCACTTCCTCCGCCGACAGCTCTGTATCAATCTTGAAATTCGCCACCTGCCCAAGCGCATGCACACCTGCGTCAGTGCGGCCCGAACCATCCACCTGTACGAAATCGCGACCTGTCATTTTTGCAAGGATCGCCTCCAATTTCCCCTGTATCGTATTGCCTGTCGAATCCTGCCGCTGCCATCCCTGATAGCGGGTGCCCTCATACTGTACTACTATTTTAAAATTTCTCATTTCATTCTTATTTTCCCTGATTATCCTCTTCACTCAGCTTTCTGATTTCCTCATCGTCCAGCCGCCTGAAGTGATTGATATTCCGAACCAGCATTTTGATACTATATTTGGGCGTATCAAAAAAGCCCGCCTCATTCATATTGACAACAATAATTCCCAAAGGCACTGCAATCAACATACCGCCAACGCCCGCAATCCGATAACCGATGAAGAGCAGAAACAACGTCGGAATCGGCTCCATCCCGATTGATTCTCCCATAATCTTAGGCTGTATCAGCTGCCGGAACAGCTGCCCAGCCCCCCATATCACCAGGAAGCCAAAGGCTCTGAGGTAATTGCCGCCAATGATTGTCACAATCGCCCATGGCACAAGCACAATCCCTGTCCCAAAAAAGGGCAGAAAATCCAGAAAGGCCATGAGAAGCGCTATCAGAAAACTATATCGCACTTTCATAACTGTGAGCCCTACCAGGAGCAGCACATACATCCAGATCTCAATGCGAAACTGTGCCTTAAAGTATCCCCCGACGGCCTGTTTCAGACTTGAGGAAAACACATCATACTTGTGCGTAATATTTTCCGGCAGAAATTTGTTCACAAAATTTCCAATCCATTCCCTGTCCGCAATAAAGAAATAAGACGACAACATGCACATGATAATCGATATGATAACACTTGCTATGTTTCCTACCATGCTGCCCATGCCCTCAAATGTACTGAAATTCAGACTCTTTGGCAGGTCTGTTATCATCTCGCCAATCGTGTTTCCCAAGTTATTCAATGTATCTGCAAGCTTTGGCGCCCTCACCCCGACATACTGATTGATCAACTCGCCAAACGCATCAAAGTCTTTCTTCACAGATTCCCACATCGCAGGAACTTCCTCAATAAAACCGGATATCTGTCTCCAGAGTATGACTCCAACACCATACCCGATTCCAATCACCGCCGCAATCACACACACAATGACAACAACTGTTCCAGCCTTTCTTCTGATTTTCAGCTTTCGCTCCAGAAACACTACGAGAGGGTTTGCGATGCATGATATGATCCAGCCGATCACAAAGGGCATAAAGAACAAAACCAACTTTGGCACTAGAAAAATACAAAGCAACAGTATGATCAGCGAAACCAATATATTCACAATCAACTTCAGGTTTTCCCTGCTTGTACTGTTTCCATCCATAGTCAGTCCTCTCCTTCCGCCTGCTCCATCATGCTGTCAATCAGCTCATAAATCTCGTCCCGCCCCTGCTTTGTCTGCGCTGAGAATGGTATCACGATGGTATCTCTATCGACATCAAGCCCCTGCTTCACTGCCTTAACCTGCTTTTGCAGCTGGCTTCTGTTGATTTTATCCGCCTTTGTCGCTATGATAATCGGATGAAAGCCGTTCGAAAGAATCCAGTCGTACATGATTTTGTCATTGGCTGACGGATCATGCCTGATATCAATCAGCAGAAACACTGCTTTCAATACCTTTGACTGTCGGAGATACTTCTCGACCATTTTGCCCCATTTTTCTTTTTCCTGCTGACTCACCTTCGCATAGCCATACCCTGGAAGATCGACAAAATACAATTCATCATTGATATTATAAAAGTTGATTGTCTGCGTCTTTCCAGGCTGTGAACTGGTACGCGCCAGTGATTTACGGTTCATGAGCGCATTGATGAGCGAGGACTTTCCCACATTGCTTTTCCCGGCAAACGCAATTTCGGGCATACTGTTTTGCGGGATCTTGCTTGTCACACCGATTACTGTGTCCAGGCTTACATTTTTTATGACCATCTGTTATTTCTCCTGTTTGGAAACTGTTACTGCTTTCTTTTTGTTTCCGTTTCTTGTTCTTTTCATCTTGATTTCCTGTGCAAACGCCAGCGGAATCACTTCATCCATGGAGGTCACAAAACAGATCTCCATCCCCGACTTGATCTCGTTGGAAATCTCTGCAACATCCTTCTCATTTTCCTTTGGCACCAGAACCGTCGTGATGCCCGCTGTCTTTGCCGCCAGCAGCTTTTCTTTCAGTCCGCCGATTGGAAGCACCCTTCCCCGCAGTGTGATCTCGCCTGTCATCGCAACCTTCGCCTTGACGGGTGTCTCCGTGATTGCCGACAACACTGCCGTCGCCATGGTAATCCCCGCAGACGGTCCATCCTTGGGAACTGCCCCTTCGGGAATATGGAGATGGAAATCATTCTCCTTGAAAAATTCTGGCTCAATCTTATACTGAGGCGCAATTGACCTGATATAGCTGATTCCAGTCATCGCGGACTCCTTCATCACGTCGCCGAGCTTTCCTGTAAGCTCAATCTCGCCCTTTCCAGGCATAATATTCACTTCAATCTGGAGGGTATCACCGCCCACACTTGTCCATGCAAGTCCTCTGACAATACCGATATCGTCTTTCTCATTTGCCATATCCACACTGTATTTTGGCTTTCCGAGATATTTTTCCAGTCTCTGACTGTTTACTTTGATGCACTTGTCCTGTATCTGTTTTTTCGTTTTTCCGCCTCTGTCTTTTAAAATCTCCAGCGCGGCCTTTCTGCAGACTGTCCCAAGCCTTCGCTCGAGATTTCGCACGCCGGCCTCTTTCGTGTAATGGTCGATGATTCCTTTGATCGCATTGTCACTGATCGTCAGCTGCGTTTCCTTCAAACCGTTCTTCTGAAGCTGCTTCTCCCACAGATGTTCCCTTGCAATGTGGAACTTTTCATTTGCTGTGTAGCTCGTCACCTCTATGATATCCATGCGGTCCAGCAACGGCCTTGGAATATTGCCGGCATCGTTCGCGGTCGCTATGAACAAAACTTTGGACAAGTCAATCGGCAGCTCCACATAATGATCCCTGAAATGACAATTCTGCTCCGGGTCAAGCACTTCCAAAAGTGCAGAGGAGGTATCGCCCTTATAGTCGCTGCTGACCTTATCGATCTCGTCGAGCAGCATCAGCGGATTGCACACACCCGCCTGCTTCAAGCCATTCGCGATACGCCCTGGCATCGCCCCGACATAAGTCTTGCGATGTCCCCTGATCTCCGCCTCGTCACGCACACCGCCAAGACAGATTCTGACATACTTTTTGTTCAGCGCCTCGGCTATGGACTTTGCAATCGAAGTTTTTCCTGTTCCCGGCGGTCCCACCAGACACAGAATTGGCGCTTCTCCCTTGCTGGTCAGACATCTGACTGCCAGATACTCGACAATCCGTTCCTTTACCTTCTCCAGCCCATAATGGTCTCTCTCCAGGATTTCCTCTGCCCTGTTGATATCATTATTATCCTTCGAGGCTTTGTTCCACGGAAGTTCTAAGAGCGTCTCGATATATCCCCGCTCCACCGCGCTCTCCGAGCTCGAACCCATGATCGTCTTAAAGCGGTTGATCTCCTTTTGAATCTTTTCCTTAACTTCCGCATCGGCCTTCAGCTTTGCAAGTGCTTCCTCATAATGCTTCACATCGGAATACTGATTCTTGTCCCCCAGTTCTTCCTGTATATATTCCATCTGCTCGCGCAGAATATAATCCTTCTGGTTCTTGTCTATTTTCTCCCGGATCTTGACTGCCAGTTGTGTGCGGATTGCCGCAATCTGCGCCTCATTCATGATCAGTGTCACCAGCTCACCGCACTGCTCGGCGATATCCTCTACTTCTAGAATCTTCTGTTTTTGCTCATACGTAAAAGGCGTGTTAATCAGAATCTGATTCATCAGAACAGTCAGACGATTCTCCTCCTGAAAATATTTCCCCAGGCTCTTACCAATCTTTGGATAAAATCTGACATACGTGTCAAATACTTCCTTGAGTGTGCGGGTCAGCGCCTCCTCCTCGGCCTGTTCCAAGGTACTTCCACTGTCATCAATCTCTTCATATAATGCGCTGAAATACTGACCTTCGTTATCATTCAGCTCTATGATACGCGCTCTCGCCACTGCTTCCACCATAACTCTGTCAATACTGTTTGGAAGTTTCGTGACTTGCCTGATATTTGCTACCGTACACACTCTGTATAGACCATCCATATCCGGTGTTTCCTCCTCCGGATCAGTCTGTGGTACAAGCAGCACCTTCTGTGTCTCATTCAGCGCCTGCTCGATTGCCTTTTTTGACATATCTCTGTTCAGATCAAAATGTATGATCATATTGGGCACTACTGTCAATCCCCGCAGTGCCACCAAAGGTAATGCTGCTGTTATTTGCTCCATCTGTAAAATCCTCTCCTAATCAGGCATAAAGCGCCACCTTTTCCATAGGCGGCGCTTACAATCAATCCATTTATTTATCTCGCCTTTTTCTCACGCTCTGAACGCATTGCTTCGCGATGAACAACAAAAGGCTGACTTGTTCCTTCGACGGACTCCTTTGTAATCACACAGCTCTCAATCGTGTCATCGGAAGGAATCTCGTACATGATATCCATCATAATGCTCTCCATGATAGAACGCAAACCTCTGGCTCCTGTCTTTCTCTCCAGCGCTTTCTCTGCAATTGCCTCAATCGCATCTGGCTCAAAGGCAAGCTTCACATTATCAAACTCGAACAGCTTCTGATACTGCTTGATCAAAGCACTCTTTGGCTCTCTAAGAATTCTCACAAGAGCTTCTTTGTCAAGTCCCTCCAACGATACATTGATCGGAACTCTGCCCACAAACTCAGGAATAAGACCATATTTCGTCAAATCCTGCGGTGTTACTTCCTTAAATACAGCTCCCAGATCCCGCGTCGTCTTCTCAGCAATATCTTTGTTAAATCCTATAGACTTGCGGTCAAGTCTGTTCTCCACAATCTTGTCAAGTCCATCAAAAGCACCACCGCAGATGAACAAAATATTGGTCGTGTCAATCTGTATCAGCTCCTGATGAGGATGCTTCCTTCCTCCCTGTGGAGGAACACTCGCCACTGTACCCTCAACAATCTTTAATAGCGCCTGCTGCACTCCCTCACCAGATACATCCCTGGTGATCGAAACATTTTCACTTTTCTTGGTAATCTTGTCAATCTCATCAATATAGATAATCCCATATTGAGCCCTCTCAATATCATAATCAGCTGCCTGAATAAGCTTTAAAAGGATATTCTCAACATCCTCACCCACATAACCTGCCTCTGTGAGTGTCGTCGCATCTGCGATCGCAAAAGGAACATTGATGATTTTGGCAAGTGTCTGTGCCAGATATGTTTTTCCAGAACCAGTCGGACCAATCATAATGATATTACTCTTCTGAAGCTCCACGTCCAAATCTTTCTCAGCCATGACACGTTTATAGTGATTGTATACCGCCACCGATAATACTTTCTTAGCCTCTTCCTGTCCAATTACGTAATCATCAAGAAACTCTTTGATCTCTGCAGGCTTTAAGAGGTTAATTTCGAAGCCGCCTTCAATCTGCTCCTCCTCATATTCCTCCTCAATAATGTCTGCACAGATATCTACACACTCGTCACAGATATAAACACCGGATGGACCTGCTATCAGTTTTCTTACCTGATCCTGTGTTTTATTGCAGAAAGAACATCTTACCCTTCCCTCAGTGCTTTTTCCAGCCATCCTTTTTCTCCCTTTACTCATAATTCAATCATTCTTAAAAAAATAAACATAATAATTAGTTCTCTTTGTCCTCTGTCGCGTCTGCTCTGTCAGTGATCACCTTGTCAATCAATCCATACTGCATCGCTTCCTCAGCCGACTTCCAGTTGTCGCGCTCGGTATCCGCTGCGATCACCTCATACGGCTGTCCGCAATTCTCTGCCAAAATACTGTTTAACTTCTGCTTGGTGCGCAGGATATGTTTTGCTGCAATCTCGATCTCCGTCGCCTGTCCCTGTGCCCCGCCAAGCGGCTGGTGAATCATAATCTCTGCGTTGGGAAGCGCAAGTCTCTTGCCTTTTGTGCCGCCTGCAAGCAAAAATGCGCCCATGCTGGCCGCCATTCCAATACAGATTGTAGATACGTCACACTTGATATATCGCATCGTATCATAGATTGCCATTCCTGCTGTGACAGAACCTCCCGGACTATTGATATAGAGCTGGATATCTTTCTCTGGATCCTCCGCCTCCAAAAACAACAACTGTGCTACTGTAAGACTCGCTGTCACCTCGTTTACTTCCTCGCCCAAAAATATAATGCGCTCCTTCAAAAGTCTCGAATAGATATCGTATGAACGCTCTCCGCGGCTTGTTTGTTCAATGACATATGGTACTAAACTCATGGGATTTACCTCCGATTTGCATACTAAACATTAATAATAGAATTTATTTAGATTCAGTATAACGCAAGTATAATAATTGTGCAAATCATTCGCACAATTATTATACTTTTTTAATATATTGACCGTATTTATTTTTCTACTGCATTTTCCATTAAGAAATCTATTGCTTTCCTGACACAGATGTCTTCCCTGATTGCTTTCTGCTCAAACTCACTAATCATCTCTGTGAGCTTATCCACTTCCATCTGGTACGCCTCTGCCATTTTGGTAACTTCAGCCGCAAACTCCTCTTCACTTACCTCTATGTTTTCAGCCTTCGCCACTGCCTCAAGCACTAACCTTGACTTGATTCTCTGCTCAGCCTGCGGCTTGAGCTGCTCTAAGAGAGCCTCCTTCGTAAGTCCTGTAAACTGGAAGTACTGGTCAATCGAGATCCCCTGCATCTGAATCCTCTGCGCAAAATCATCTGCCATCTGACGCTGCTGTGTTGCAAGCATTGCATCAGGAATATCCATCTGTGCATCCTCGATGATTGCCTCGATCACTTTCTCTTCTTTTGCAGACTTTGCCTCTTCTTCCTTCGTCTCTGTCAGGTTCTTCTTCACATCTTCTCTGTACTCTGCCAAAGTCTCAAACTCAGATACCTCGCTTGCAAACTCATCGTCAAGCTCCGGAAGCTCCTTCTCCTTAATCTCCCTGATTGTGCACTTAAATACAGCCGACTTTCCTGCAAGTTCAGCCGACTGATAGTCTTCTGGAAAAGTCACATTTATTTCTATTTCCTTATCAATCTCAGCGCCAATCAACTGCTCTTCGAAGCCAGGGATAAATGTATTGGAACCGATGGTCAGTGGATAGTTCTCTCCCTTTCCGCCGTCAAAAGCCTCTCCATCAACAAAGCCTTCAAAATCAAGTACTGTCATGTCGCCATCCTTGACAGCTCTGTCCTCGACAGAAATTGTTCTTGCGTTGTTCTCCCTCTCCCTGTCGATTGCCGCATCAATCTCCTCGTCGGTAACTGTTGTGTCTGCCTTCTCAACCTCGACACCTTTATACTTGCCAAGTGTCACCTCTGGCTTCAATGCCACTTCCGCCGTAAAAATGAAAGGCTTTCCTGCCTCTGCCTGCACAATATCAATCGTGGGGTGTGACACAATCTCCTCTGTGCACTCGTCCACAGCCTTAGCGTAAGCGGACGGAATGACAATATTTGCAGCATCCTCAAAAAAGATTTCCTTGCCATACATCTGTTCTACCATCTTGCGAGGAACCTTACCCTTACGGAAACCTGGAACACTCAACTTTTTCTTACTTTTCTGATAAGCCTTCTCAATTGCCTGCTCAAAATCCTCTGCCGACGCTTCTATTGTAAGCTTAGCCATATTTCTTTCTAATTTTTCCACCTGTAAACTCATTTGTTTCATTTCCTCCTTGCATATCATGCATGCATATCATGCAATTATGTCTGCTATGAATATATTTTATCTATTTTAGCATACGAGCCGCAGTACGCGAAGTATGGCACTGCTTCCCACTGCTTTGGTACCGTTCGGAACAGTAACAACCCGTACACTGTCATTTGTAACAGTTCCTTATTATACAAAACAGTTACAGTCATTTTAAGATTATATCATAGGCGTCGTAAAAATAAAAGAAAAATTTTTAAAATCGGTAAGATAAATCAGAAAAAATGGGATGCAGCATCAAAACCGCATCCCATTCTATCCTTTGGCTCTGTCTTATTTGTTTAAAGACTCCTCATAGCTCTTTACCATTCTTCTGACCATCTCGCCGCCGATGCTTCCTGCCTCGCGTGATGTGAGGTCACCGTTATAGCCTTCCTTTAAGTTAACACCAAGCTCTGATGCTACCTCAGTCTTAAAACG
Source organism: uncultured Lachnospiraceae bacterium (assembly GCA_947178145.1). Taxonomy (GTDB): domain Bacteria; phylum Bacillota; class Clostridia; order Lachnospirales; family Lachnospiraceae; genus COE1. Next base: position 29,556 of record CAMWXE010000040.1, read on the forward strand.
GTCCATTGCTGCCTTTGCCTCTGGAACTTCTACTCTGTTTGATCTACTCTGTGTTGACATAATTTTTTACCTCCGTTAATCAATTTTTGCTCTCTACACAAATCTATTTTCAAAGACAAGCTTTTGTCGCTTATCTTAATCCTAGTATTAACGGAGTAAAAAGTTTTATGAATGGTATATTTTTACTAAACTGTAATTTTATATCAGTTGTTATTTAGCGATTCCTTTGAAATTTCGATAAATACGCATAAATACACGAATAATATCTGGATCAAAGATACTTCCCGCATTCTCCTGCATATAAGTCAGTGTCTGCTCAAGCGAAATTGGTTTCTTGTATCGCCTTTCTCCAATCATGGCGTCAAACACATCCACCACCTTTACAATGCGTGCAGCAAGTGGTATCTCATTGCCCTGCAAACCTTTCGGATAGCCGGAACCATCCCAGCACTCATGATGATACCAGGCAATATCAATTGCCATATCAATAAAGTCATTTGTCTCAACGCCCTCGTAGATATCCATCAGCGTTTTTGCGCCAAGTTCTGCATGTGTACACATGATTTTGCGCTCCTCCTCATCCAGGGGCGCATTCTTGAGCAGAATCCGATCCGGAATCATAAGTTTACCAATATCGTGAAGTCCTGCACTGGACTCGATCGTATCAATAAAATCATCTGTCACTTCGTCCTCAAATTTCGGCGAAAGCTGCATTCCCTCTGCAAGAATCCTACTGTTGTACAATATATTTTTATAGTGCGAATCCGATACATTTTCCTTGCTCTCCACAAGTCTTGCAAGCGCCGTCATAACATTTTTCTGCTCGATTCTAAACTTTTCCATCTGACGCGCCACCACAAGATTCAGCTGTCTGTTATTCTCTTCCAGGTCCCTCTGCATTGTGTATATTTTAAGATGTGTGGAAATGCGCATCTCCACTTCCGTCTGATCAAAAGGCTTGGGAATATAATCAACTGCGCCCAACGCAAATCCTTTGCTGAGATCCGAAGCCGTATCCATCGCTGATATAAAAATAACAGGAATCTCCTTTGTATACGGATCATTTTTCAACATAGAACAGAACATGAATCCGTCAATCTCGGGCATAGAAATATCTGACAAAATTACCCTCGGCAAAACTTCACTGTCCTCGATAATCTTTAGTGCTTCCTTCACACTCTGCGCCAGCAATGCCTGATATCCCATATTTTTAATAATTTCCTCAAGAATGATCAGATTTACTTCAACATCATCAACTATGAGTATTTTGATTTCATTATTACTTTGTGATGTTCTATCCATAATCTTTCCAACCCTTCTATAGCTCAAACCCTTCTATCTCAAGTGACAGCTGTTCCTTTACCTTCTGTGCGTAGTCCCTTGCCTTGTCACAGTCAGACTTTCTGATTGCCATCTCCATCCGAAATGCCAGACGCTGCAGATCCTTCGACCCTCCGCTGAGCAGCTGTTTTAACATGGTTGCGAAACTCTCAGCCTTTTGCCAGTTCTCCATATCCATGCTGATATTCAATTTTTCAAAATATTTCTTTAATTCTCTGATGTTAATATCACTTCCGAGCTCATACATCAGATCCTGCTCACCGGCCATTTTATGATAGTTGTTTGAGTACTTCCATTTTCTAATAGAAGTCTCCTGTTCTGCGCCATCCTGTGCCTGTTCGATTTTCAGCCTTATTGTAAAAGAAAACGTTGAGCCTTTTCCCTTCTCGCCATCTGCCCACACTTTACCATGCATCATGGTTACAAGCTCCTTTGTGATGGCCAATCCAAGTCCGGTTCCGCCGAACTTTCTCGTAATGGATGCATCCGCCTGGGAAAAGCTCTTAAACAGCTTATCTTTATCCTCCGGCGAAAGTCCGATACCCGTATCTACCACCATAAAAAACAGCTCGACTTCATCATTAATCCTTGTATTGAGCGATATCTCGACGCCAACATACCCCTGTTCTGTAAATTTTACTGCGTTTGACACCAAGTTATTTAATATCTGTGTCAGGCGCAGCTCATCCCCAATCACTTTGTCAGGAATCTCCTGCGCAACATTGAGCGTGAACCGGAGTCCCTTCCTCATCGTAAGCATATTAAACATTTTTTCCATTTTGGATATAAAATCATAAAAGGAAAAGGGCTTTTCATCTATCTGAAATTTGCCTGCCTCAAGCTTTGAGAAATCAAGAATATTATTGATGATACCCTCCATGGTTGAACAGCAGTCAAGAATCATCTTCAGATAATTCGCTTTCTGAAAATCCTGCTCCTGTTCTATCATGATCTCTGCATGGCCCTTAATCCCGTTTACAGGCGTGCGCAACTCATGTGTGACATTCGCCACAAAAGCATCCCGCGCCTTCATGGACTCCTGCATCTGTATTGTGGTCTCCTCCACTTTCGCGATACTTTCCTTGTACCGCGTCATATCCACAGCAGTACAGACAATCACCTCCACACCATCAAAGACTCTTGATACCACTTTGATCTCTACCGGAAAGCAAGTTCTGTTTTTACGATATAATACGGTCTCGATTACTTCTGTATCCTTATACTCATCGACCAGCTCAATATGATTGTCTGCGATGTGGAAAACATTCTGAATAAGCTCACCAATATATACGCCAATAAGCTCACCTGCACTGTAGCCTGTGAGCTCTAAAAGCCTGTCATTACAATAGTCAATACATCCTTGGGAATCATACTTGATGATACACTCCTGACTGTGATTCAAAATAAAATAAAAAAATTCTTCTTGATTTTTTTGCATTTATTCTTCCTCTTCCTCGTCCTGCTTCTCCGTAAAATCAAGTGACTCATCGCTCAGCAGTTTGACAGGATCCAACAAAAGTTTGACACTTTCGCCTATTTTTCCAATTCCACGAATAAATTTTGCCTGCGCATTGGCCTTGGACACATTGGGCGGCGGCAAAATGTCTTCTTCCTCAATCGATACTACTTCGGATATTGTCTCGACGATCAATCCTACCGTAACGCCCTGTACATCCACAACAATAATACAGGTGCGGTCATTGTATTCAAAAGGTGTCTTTCCGAATCGGTCCGCCACATCGATAACTGGTATGATCTTGCCCCTTAAGTTGATCAATCCTTTGATAAAATGTTCCACCTCTGGAATAGGTGCAATCGTCTGCATCTGTATGATTTCGTTTACATACTTAAGCTCTATACCAAACACGTCGCTTCCGATGCAAAAAGTCATATACTTTCCCTGACGGGTATCCTCCTGCTCCACAGCCTCAAGCACTTCTGTTTTTTCTTCCATGCAAAATTATCCCCCTTATCTCTTTCAATCAACACTATGATGTTAATCCAAGCTTCACAAGCGTGTCTCTTAATTTTTCCACATCAATTGGTTTTGCACAGTATACTGTACAGCCAAGTTCAAAGGCTTTTTTGACATTTTTCTCCTCATTGAGTGCAGTTGTCATAATCACCTTCGCCTGCTTATTCTGTGCTACATGATGTTCTTTCTCGATGTCACGGATATTTTTGAGTGCCTGATAGCCGTCCATAACAGGCATCATCACATCCAGACAGATCAAATCATACGGATCGTCCTCATCAAGCGCCATCATAAACGCATCAATCGCCTCCATACCATCAACGGTAACATCACATTCACCATATTCTGACAAAAATTTCAGAATTGCTTTTCTGCTGGCAAAATCGTCCTCTGCTATTAATATTCTCATACTTGCCTCCTATTTATCTTTTTATTGTTTTTTGTCCAATAAATAATATATCTTCTGTGCAATCTGCTCCAGTGGCACTTGCCAATTCACTGCACCAATCTCATATGCCACCTTGGGCATACCATACACAATACAAGTTTTCTCATCCTGTCCTATCGTTCGCGCACCTGCATTTTTCATAGCCAGAAGCCCCTTGGCGCCATCACTCCCCATACCTGTCATCAACACTCCGATTGCCTCTTTTCCGGCAATGCGTGCCACCGACTCAAATAGTGCATCAACAGAGGGACAATGCCCTGTCACCCGCGGCCCATGTTTGCATTCTACCTGATATCTGCCATTAATCTTTACAATGCGCATCTGCTTATCACCAGGTGCCAGAAGAATTTGTCCAGGTCTCACCACATCCCCGGATACTGCCTCCTTCACGGAAACTTCCCCCTCATTGTTCAATCTCTGCGCATACATCTGTGTATATCCCTCCGGCATGTGCTGCACCATCACAATTCCCGGAATATCCTTTCTGAGGCCTCTCACGACAGTGGCAATCGCCTCGGTTCCGCCCGTCGAGGCACCAATTGCGATAATGGACGTTATCACGGACGAATTTCCGCTGCATGTCGTTCTGGAACTATGTGTCATTATTGGTATTGGTGTTTTTGTCGCCGCCGCAAACCACTCACCGCCTGCCGCTTTCTTGAGACGATTACAGATATTTTCATATTCAAGCATCTCGTAATTTCTCCCACAGGCGATAAAATCTCTGGCACCTGCGCGATATGCCGCATCCTCAAACTGCTGCTCTGCTATGACAAGTGTTGCGATGCTCCGCTGCGGCATGAGCTTCTCCAGGAATACAATTCCCGGCATTCTTGGAAGATCCTGACACAGAAGCATTACTTCTGGATCACACTCTATAATCTTATCTCTCGCGGTGTAGGCATTGTTTACCTCAGCCACTATATCAAGATCGAGATCTGCGTCAAGTATACTACTGAGACGCCTTCTCATCTCAAGATTTCCAACCACCAACAATACCTTTAACTTTCCCATATTTTTCTCCCTGCCTTATTTTCTGTATATGGAAGGTTTTACATACTGGAAGCGGGTATTACTCTGACTCATGGACTCTGTAGAACCAATAAAAAGATATCCACCAGGAGCCATTTTCTCATAAATATTGTTTAATAGCCGCTCTTTTGTCGGGTCGTCAAAATAAATCATGACATTTCTGATAAATACCACATGAAGCGGCTTTTTGAACGGGAGCGAATTCATCAGATTGAGCTGTCGAAACAATACTTCGCTCTTGAGCTCATCTTTCACTCGGTATTCCTCCTGATTGATCTGCTTAAAAAACCTGCGCACATACTGATGCGGTAACTGCTCCACAGAATTTTTGGCATATACCCCTCTCACCGCCTTTTCAAGGACTTTTGTGTCAATATCGGTAGCGAGAATCTTCGTGTCCCACTCTGCCTGTTCCAGTCCCAGGAAATCTTTACAGAGCATTGCAAGGGTGTATGGCTCTTCCCCTGTCGACGAGGCGGCACACCAGATATGCCAGTCCTTCGTGCTCTCTGTTCGTCTCTTAAGTTCAGGAAAAACTTCTTCTTTCAGGAATATAAACTGCTCATATTCCCTCCAGAAATACGTATGATTCGTCGTGAGAGCATTCATCAAATCTTCTGCCTCTGGCCCTGTTGGAAATCTTTCCACACGATCCATAAACGCATCATATGAGCTGTATCCCTTTCGCTGCATATAACTATCAAGCCTTCCCTGAACCAAAACCTTTTTTTCGTTTAAGTTAATGCCGGCTTTATTTTTTACATAAGCCGCTACTCTTTGAAATTCTTGTTCTGTTATCATTTGAGAAACCTTCTATCTGCTTGATGATTTTCAACGAGCAGGTGTCTGCTTGTTCCCCCTGTTCGTATCTATATATGATTATAACATTGGATTGTTTTATTGTCAAAATTTTTACGTTAATTTGCACAATATTATTTAGACGTCGTGTTACGGTTCACGCCCCGTCTGATTTTGGCACAATTCTGTTTATTGAAGGCATAAACAGCAACAAATTTGGCACACAAATTGATAAAGGGCATCAATTTGGCGCATGATTCCCTGTACTTTAATGCATGTGTGAACAGTAACGGGCAAAAATCCATGCAAATGGATTTTTGCTTTCAAACGGTATGTTTTCTCACGGAATGCGCAGTATTTACGCATTCCTTACGTGTGAATTGTAACTAGTACACAACACTCTTCCCAAGTTTGTCAGCTGTATTTCTGTCCAAAAGTGCCGCGATCATTTCTAACGCAAAGGCAATCGCTGTGCCCATACCACGACTCGTGATAATATTTCCAGCTTTTACCACCTTGTCATAACACACTTGTGCGCCCGTCAGCTCCGCCTCCATCCCTGGATAGATGCAGGCTTGTTTTCCCTCTAAAAGCCCCATATGTCCGAAGATACTTGGCGCGGCACAGATTGCTGCTATGAGCCTGTCACTCTCATAAAATTTCCGAATCTGATCTGTCAACTTCTTGCATGCCTCAAGGTTCTTTGTTCCTGGCATCCCACCCGGGCAGACGAGAATATCAAAACTGTCAAAGTCAATCGCATCGATTCCCGCATCCATCGCCACTGTTATATTATGACTCCCTGTGACGCTGGCTGCATTGTCAATTGCGACGCAAACCACCTCGATCCCTGCCCGTCTCAGCAAGTCTACTGCTGTAAGTGCCTCAATCTCTTCATACCCCGTTCCAAAAAATACCGCTGCCTTTTTCATGATATCATTCTTCCTTTCTCAATTTCAAATTTTGACTGTATGCTTTATCAGCATTTTACCATATTCTATAAAAATGTAAATCGCTTTACGCTTATTTTCCAAAATGCTTTTCCTTTCCCGGTGCAGGATCAATGGAAGACTTCCCAGCATTGCCATGATTTAACAACGATGCGCGTTTGACAGCGTCGGTGCCATATTTTTCTCTAATGCTGTCCATCGCTCTGTCAAGCTTTTCCAGTTTCTCGTATCTGCCGTCATCGAAGAGCGACAATTGCCTGCCGTCGCTCGCCTGTCTGATATGACTGGTCTGAATCCCAAGCAGCCTGATGGGTCTGCCATCCCACAATTCCTCAAACAGCCTGCCTGCCATATCATATATCTCATTGGTAATATTGGTAGCGCGCGGCAGCTCACACTGGTGCGATACACGCGATAAATCGCTGTACCGAATATTGACCGCCACGACCTCTGCCTTCGCTGTATCATTGCGAAGACGCCGTCCTACGGTCTCCGCCAATGACATCAGCACCATATTTGCAGTGGACTCGTCCGTCACATCAAAAGCGATTGTCGTAGCATTCCCATAGCTCTTATTATCTGCGGGTTCCGGCTCTATAATGGATGCTCCCTCACCGTTTGCAAATTTCCAGATGGCCTCTCCCTGCTTTTTCAGCGCGCCTTTTAAAATCTGTGGGTCTGTATGTGCCAGCTCACCAATTGTATGAATCCCTAAAGTATGGAGTGTACGCGCTGTCGATTTCCCTACCAAAAACAGATCACCCACCGGAAGCCCCCACATCTTATCCGGAATCTCATGCGGAAACAGCGTGTGTACCAGATTCGGCTTCTTAAAGTCACTCGCCATCTTCGCGAGCAGTTTGTTCGTGGATATCCCCACATTTACAGTAAAACCCAGCTCGCGATAAATCTCGTCTTTGATGCGTGTCGCTGCCTCTACAGGAGAACCAAAAAGCTTCTCTGTGCCAGTCATGTCAACAAAACACTCGTCAATGCTGCACTGTTCGATCGTATCAGAATACCTTTCAAGGATTGATAGAAACGCATTTGAATATTCTCTGTATATCCCATGCCGTGACGGAACCAACACTAGATTCGGACATTTCTTAATCGCGTCCGTGATGGGCTCCCCCGTCTGCACCTTATACTTTTTGGCGGGAATGGATTTTGCCAATATGATTCCGTGACGCTTTGACCGGTCTCCTCCCACTGCTGAGGGAATCTCGCGAAGGTCAACTGTAATTTCCGGAAACTGCTCTGGATGCTTTAACCGCTCTACCGCCTCCCAAGACAAAAAGGCACTGTTGACATCAATATGAAATATCAGCTTTTCCCCTGACATAACCATCTCCCCTTCCCGATCCATACCTCTGCCAGTCCCGGAACCATTCAACAATAAATATACAACGTTTTAAGACTGGGAAAATATTCCTTTAATCCCTTTTTGTGCACTTTATGTGCCCATTTTATCCAACACTGGTTTGATCCGACAGGCCAGCATCCCAATAAGGCATCCTGTGACAAGCCCCGCCATCATCAATGCCGGAAAATAAAACGCAACTTTCAAATTCTGCACCACCAGCACTGCCACAATCAACTGCCCTATATTGTGGCTCACACCACCCGCAATGCTGACACCCACGATGGAAAGCCCGTTCCCTTGTTTCAGGAAAAACATTGTCAGAAGGCTTAACAATCCCCCTGCAAGGCTGTAAAGCATCATGGGCAGATTGCCAAACAGGAAGGAGACAAGCACAATGCGCATCAGCTGTATCACGAACGCCTGATACACTGGAAGGATATACAGTGCAAGGACAATCACAATGTTGGCAAGTCCAAGCTTTACCCCTGGTATCCCAAAACCAAACGGTATCAGTGCCTCCACATATCCAAATATCATTGCCAGTGCCGTCAGCATGGCACAGTACGCTGCTCTCTTTGTCGTCATAGTATTCCCCTGTCATCCATTTTTCGAAATTCAATGCGCGTCTTTTACTTCCATAGTACCTGTTATTCTATCCAAAACCGTATATGGCTGTTTTTAAACTATGGAACTATCACATCCGGCTGCTGTGCTTCCCGGGTTCCTGTCACTTCCACCACAAGCTTATGCGGCAGACAGATAATGGTCTCGCCACCCTTTGAGACCGGCTTATAGTCCATACAATATTTGTCTGGACAGTCCGCATCAGCCATATACGCACTTCCATCTTCAATCACAAGCCTGTTATGTCCGAATTCCCCGTCTATTGAAATGGACTGATCCTCTGACAGACTGTACGCTCCATAGAACACCCCATCTATTGTAATGCACACCGTCGTCCCGGCATTCCTCTGTACGAACATCGTAAACAGGGCTGATACCGCCGCTATCACAACAATGAATCCGATTAATACAAAATCCTTTTTTCGAAACATCCTATTCCCTTTTTTTGCATTCGAATATTTGTTTTGTGAACATTCATTCTAATCATACATTATATTCTGTAATGTGTCAATCATAATTTGAGATTCATCCAAATATTTTTTCATTTTTTGTTTTCGCCTTTTTACTTTGGGATTTCTCCTGATGATGCCCAGCAGAATTTCTCTGATTTTTCTCAATCAGAATCGGCAAATACAAAAATGACATGTGTTATCTTCCATGCCATTTTCAAGTCTCAGTCAATATGAAATAATCTCGTACCCATCCTCTGTGACAAGCACCTGGATTTCCCACTGCGCGGAGGGAAGCCCATCCTCCGTGTGAACCGTCCACCCGTCGTCATCCGATATATAGATTTCCTCTTTTCCCATATTGATCATGGGCTCTATCGTAAAAATCATTCCGGGAACCATCAGCATTCCAGTGTCCTTCGGACATACATAACTCACCCACGGATCCTCGTGAAATTCAAGCCCCACGCCATGTCCGCCGATCTCCCTGACAACAGAATAGCCATTCTGCATGGCAAACTCGTGGATTGCTGCTCCCATGTCTCCAATCTTTCTCCATGGCTGCACATACTGCAGACCGACATCCAGGCTCTGCTTCGAGATATCCACCAGACGCTTTTTCTCCGCCGGGACATTTCCGATGCAGTACATTCTGGAAGAGTCCGAGAAATAGCCCTTGTAAATTGTGGACACATCCACATTGACGATATCGCCGTCCTTTAAGATCTCATTTCTGGACGGAATGCCATGGCAGACTACATCGTTAATCGAGGTGCACACGCTCTTTGGGAAACCCTCATAGTTGAGCGGTGCCGCGATCGCGTTGTGTTTCTTAGTAATACTGCTCACCCAGTTGTCAATCTCCTGTGTGGAGATTCCTTCCTCAATATGTTCATCCAGATAATCCAGTATTGCAATATTTATCCTGGCACTCTCCCGGATTCCCTGTATCTGGTCTGGATTTTTGATAATGCGTCTCGGCGGCACCAAAATCCCTTTGCGCCTGTAATCATCCAGTTTTTCATCAAAAGAGCAATGGCACTTTTTGTACTTTTTCCCACTGCCGCACCAGCAGTCATCATTTCTGCCCAGCTTTTCCTCGACTTCCACCTGAAACGGATTCCTGGAAACCTTCCTGCGCATCAAATTGTATTCTAACACATTCTTTCCCATAAACGATATCTCCTAGTAAAGTAAGTCTCTTCTAACATTTTCACTCCTTTTCTATCATACACTTAGTTTCGGGATATGGCAAGAAAAAATCGATTATACCTTCCCGACCACTTCACGCCCCATCTGATTCTGGAATGATTTTGTTTATTGAAAACATCTATTATCTGTTGACTTTCTAACAAGACTATAGTAGTCTATACTATATACTACTATAGTCTTATTATAAAGAGCAGCAGATTGTCACAAATTTGAAAAGAGGTGCTCAGTATGAATTTACTGGAAATGAGTTTTTTCGGAGCTGTCTTTATTATTGCAGTCCTGATCATCCGGACAGCATCAATCAATCATCTGCCCAAAAAAACATTTGTTATATTATGGGAAATGGTACTTTTCAGACTGCTGGTTCCGTTTCCGATTCCGTCCATGTTCAGCATATATACACTTGTTGACCGCCATACACCCGCGCCCTCATTTCTTGAAACAGAGACAGGCCGCATTACCTCTGCCTTATCACAGGAACATACTATCATAGCAAATGGCATGGAGCAGCCACCGGCAGACAAGCCGCCGGTATCTGTCTGGTTTGTGGTATGGTGTATCGGAATGCTGTTTTTTGCCGTATTTTTTGCCGTATCTTATCTGCGCTGCGAGATTGAATTTCGGGCATCCCTGCCAGTCAGCAATGCTTATGCAGAACAATGGTTAAAAGAACGTCGATTGAAGCGCCCGATTGTAATAAGGCAGTCGGACAGAATTTCCACACCGCTGACTTATGGCATTTTTCGTCCTGTCATATTAATGCCGAAAAAAACGGACTGGGAGAACGCAGCCCAGTTACAATACATTTTCTCACATGAATATATGCATATCTATCGTTTTGATATCGTCACAAAGCTGGTCTCAACCATTGCCCTCTGTATTCATTGGTTCAATCCTTTTGTCTGGGCAATGTATCTCTTTTTCAACCGCAATATTGAGCTGGCATGTGACGAAAGCGTTATCAGGCAATTTGGTGAAAAATCGAAATCAGCTTATTCGCTAATGCTGATCAGCATGGAAGCAGAGAAAAGCGGACTGCTGCCGTTTTACAGCAATTTCAGCAAAAATGCGACCGAAGAAAGGATTACCGCGATTATGAACACAAAACAAACAACCTGTGCCACTTTTATGACAGCCTGCGTTACAGTCCTTGCCGCAGTTAGTCTGTTCGCCACCTCCGCAACCGCTTCAACTGACAGCTCCCATAATGATCTGCTCACTGTCAGTGAATCACAGGCAGGCGCCAGAACTGTTGCCGCAGATGAAAATAATTTTTCTAAGTCCATTACCCATGAGAGCGCAGATATTCTCCATTATGAAGACGGGGCTCCTTATATTCACGATATCCTTACAAACAATACAGATCAGACTATTGTAGAAACGCAGTATTGTATGCTGGCTTATGATGAGAATGGTTCTCCGCTAAAGCTATTCTGGAATTTCCTTGACAGCAGTGCAGAAAGCAGCTTTGAAAATATTGTCTGGTCAGCGGAAAATATTTTATCTGGTCAGACAGAGACATATCGTGGCGGCTTGTCACTGTATGGCGGTGAAATCATGGAAAATTTCCCAGGAGTTGGAGATGACGGAGCAAATCAGGCTGCATACGCTCTGATATGCCTCAGACAAGTTGTCTTTGCAGACGGCACTATCTGGAATAATCGGGAAGGAGATCGATGTAGACAAATTACAAAATTATTATCCGCATGAATATCGGATAGCAGATTAATCCTCCATCGGCCACACAATCTCCCTGCCGCAGTGAATACACTGGAAATAATATCGTTCCTAGCACGCACGCTGTATGATGTATTCAATCAACTGATTCTTGCCCTCCTGAAATGACATCGTGTATGCTCCCTCCTGTTGACATAATCATCGGCACAATCATTACGATTCCCGCGAACCTGCCGCAAACTCCCCGCAGTTGATGTCCAGCACTGTTCGGATTGGCTGAATCAGTGAGTCCTCATACTGCGTGCGCCACTGAATATACGGCTGGATTCTGCCAGTGCTGTCTATGCCGTCAATCGTATCCCCGTTTATGACAGAGAACTCACTTTCGAACTGGTAACTCGCGATATTGTAGAGGTATTCCACTGCATGATTGGGGTCTATTCCGTGAAAATGCAGTTGGACGTCTGCTGCGCCAAATGCGTAAAATCCAAGCGTATCCATGATCATGTCCTCAGAATTGTTGATTGTGAAAAAACGCGCGTTGACTGACGTGCGGATAAAATTCTGAGCCGTGCCATATTGTCTGCCCTCATAAAAATACTCTGGCAAAATCAGCTTTCCGCTGTGGGGAACGTAGATCGCCCTGCAGTCCGGATAACATTCGAGAGCCGCTTCGATCTGTGCCAGAAAGAGTTCCGCCTGACTCTTGTAGTGAAGCGCACCTGCCAGCATTGAGAACGTCTCAACAGAATATCTGCATGTGCGAATCAGTTCCTCGCCGTTTCCCACATCCCAGAACTGGCTGCGCGTCAGTTCATCCAGCTCGATTGAAAAATCATGCGGTCCTATGTAATCTGCAAGCACTGGAACCAGCTGTGGGGAGTCCTTAAACTCCGCCTTATATTTCTCCACCGCATACATCGGAAGCTCTGGGTTGTCGCTGATGTTATTTACATCGCCCACAAGCTTTTCGATCGCTGCCTGCAGCTTCTCAGGACTTGCCTGCTGCGGTTTATCCACAAATAAAAGCTGCGCCATGAGAAGCTGCTGCTCCGGAGCTTTCTCCTCCAGATTTTGATTCAGTACCTTATTGTTATTATTGCCCATTTTAATCCTCTTTCCTGTGATAGCAGTACCTGTCTGCCACCAGTTCTACCGGATATCGCAATATTTTAAGACCTTATCCGCATCAAACTCTTCGTTGTTACAATCCTTTTTGTACTCTATAATGGCCTTCTTAATCTGTTCAATCAATGCGATATCTTCTTCAACCTCATCAGCAATTTCATCATTTGTCTTGCCCTTCAGCATCTTCTTGTATACCGTCCTGATCAGACGCAGCAAATCTCCCTCTCCACGCCCTTCTTCACGCCCTTCTTCACGCCCTTCTTCACGAAACTGATTCATTGTTTCTGCTTCATTATACTCTGTGATACACATCTGCCTCACCTCCGCTTTATTTGCCACAAGGAATTTCTTTAATACAGACTCCTCCGGCATATTGTCCAATGCATTGTCCACCGCAGCCTCTATACTCATCGTTTGCCCGTGTCAAGACATGCATAAAAAAATAAGGTGATAGTCAATAACTGTGTTGGTGTTACTTTAAGGCATTACTAACTTATAGTTCCGAACATCATTTACACTATGCCAGTAACAGTTATGACCGACTGTGCACAAGGATGAAAATAACATATCCTTTAGATTATCTGCACATCGGAAAGCAACAGAAAACAAAGCATTATAGCGATTGATATACTTTGTAGCAACTCCACGATAATGACTATAGGTCTCCTTGATAAAAGAATGCAGTCTATTTACAGTATTGAGGTTAAATATCCCTCTGCCTGCTTCCTGTTTTACATCTACAACAGTACAACTGGTAAGTGTTTCGAGAACATTATAGCTACGAAGACCGTCTGTAAGTACGAGTGCATCTTCCGCAATATGTCCGCGAAATATTTCATCAAGTTCTTTACCTGATGGTTTTGCACGGTTTACAGTAGCTGCAATGGCGCCGCCGTCACGCTGGATGCCAGTACAGATAGCTATATACTCATTTGAAATACCACGTTTAGCAGCCTTTGCACCATGTTTGCGCGCTTCGCGGCCTGCCGTTTCGGGAGCCTGACTGCCCTTGTAGCAACCAAGAACAAACGTTCCATCAAGTTCAGCAATGCCAGAAAGAAGAACAGGATTATTTTCAAGAAGATCCTGTGAAGCCATAAGTATTTTGTGCCGCATATTAAAGGCTGTCTGGTGTGAAAAACCATATTTTTCCGCTGATTTATCCAGGGATATGCCACATAATGTATCACGGATGAAATCTGCCCACACAGACTGGCTGTAATGAGAATTTAACATTATCGTATTGGTTGAGTGCATGTATGTACGTTTACAGTCATGGCATAGGAAGCGTTGTTTACCTTTTCTGTGCCCATACTTTATGACATGCGTTTTGTTACAGTAAGGGCAGCTGGGCTTTTCTTCTGACTGCTGAGTTTTTTATTAACAACACACTTTTTGACTATCACCAAATATTTTTATGTCACGAAAAGTATTTCTGTTTTTTACTAGAAGGCTTCTCCGGTATTGTCATTTTCAACATTCCGGCTTTCAACATTTTATCAAGAAAATGACGCTTAAAATAAGATCTGTTCGGCATATTAAAATGCGCAATAATTTCATTAGAAGATTTAGGAATATCACAAAATCTAATAATATCTGCAATTAAATCCTGTTCACCATCCTGTTCATTATCCTGTTCAAAATGAACAGCTTGTTTTTTCTGATGCAGCAATTTTAAATATTTATCACAGGCTTTACAGTATACCATAATCCCCTCTTCGTTTATCTCGTATTCTGGCAAAGGCGCATTATATTTTCGGCAGGCTTCCCGAATCTTATCAAATCCACGCCCCCATGCTTCTATCATCCCGCTCTTAAAGAATATATTGGCAAGTTTCGGGTTATACGGCTTTGATGAATGTTTTTGAAATAATTTTTCCGTTGATGCCAGGCTTGCTGGCATTTCCCCATCATTCCATACATAAATCTTATCCGAATATACGCTGATCTGTATTGGGTTACAGCTGCTGTAATCCTTATGGACAATGGCATTGAGCAGTATTTCACGAAATGCTTCTTTATGGAACATGTATTGTTCAGTTCTCTGAATTCCTTCATAAGCTACCAGGGCTTTTAAGTACTTTGTATATACCAGTTCTACTGCTTTATCTGCCTGCTCTATCAAAGGACCATGTACTTCATCCTGATATTGCAGGTCTGAATCCGACTCACCAAAATAACCGACTTTAATATAAGCACCTGTAACCCACTTTTCCGGGTCTTGATAAAAAGCTAACATGGCTGCCCTGATTAAATATCCATCCTCGTCAATCAGATGCAGATTGTCCATCAGGATCGTATTACTAACTTTTACCTCATCATCTGTCAGTCTCCCCCTTTTTACTGCTTTATCTTTAAATAACCGAAGCGCGTCCTCTTTTAAATCATTAATAGAAAGTTTGACAACCGGCATTCCATCCCATGTTCTTCCCTGCGACTTCAAAATAGCCTTGTCCAGCTCTTTTCCAGTAATTGTCCGCATTGTACTTCCTGACCTGTAGTAATACTTTCCATGATAACTGATTAAAGAAGGATATTTGTCAACAATTATTTCAATATATTCCAATTCACCCTTATGCAGCAGATTGACATCCGCCACAATTCCCATCGTGTCGGTAATCTTGCTCGGAATCAGTTCCATCAGCTTTTTTGACTTTTGGACACCAACTACATTTCCTTTATCATCTTTCCCTATATATAGTCTTCCACCATAAGCGTTCGCATAACCACATATCCACTCAAGATATTCATCATGCCAGGATTCTTTCCATTCTGTATTCTGATTTTCTTCCACAAACATTTTCCTCCGATAGATTTCCACCTAACAATTTATAATAAATACACTATGTTTTACGCACAAGCTACAAAAAACGAAAAATATGTAATAATCTGTCATAATGATATTGACGATATCTTGACTGGTCATTGCCTTGTTCCAGAATGCCAAGTTCCTGTAATATTCCTATATTCTTTGATGCCGTGTTATACGCAATTCCTAACATCTTTGATGCGTAGTCAACATTTATAATTGGATTTTTTTCCACCAGATTATACAGGTTCATCAAAGTTTGTGTTGTCTTTTTATATGATTTGATATCTTCAATCATCATCTGTCGCAATTCATTTGCTTTTTCAATCTGCCAAAGGGCATTCTCGGCAGATCGGGCAACACGTTTTACGAAAAATGTGATCCACTCCGAAAACTCTCCGAGATACTGTATCCTGACAAACTGATGGCGGCATTCATCCTGCTCTTCCAGTAAAGAGGAAGCTATTGGCAAAAATGGACTACTTTGTGTTTATCATTGTAAACTCCCATTATTTCTACTTTACTTTGTCCTCCTCAACCTGCTCAATCCCCGAAATGTCCGAGTCGATGACAAGCGAATAGTTGGTATAATACACGACAAACCCCGGCTTGGAGCCGTTTGGCTTCTTGACATTCTTCTTCTGCGTGTAGTCGATCTCCACCTTCTCCTGCCCTCTCGCCTGGGAATAGTGCGCCGCCAGCTTTCCAGCCTCCTCAAATACCCTGTCGGGGAGCTCGTCACCGTTCGTTTTGACAACCACATGGGAACCTGGTATGCCCTTTGTGTGAAACCACCAGTCATTTCCCGTCGCAAACTTAAATGTAAGCTCCTCGTTCTGATAGTTATTTTTGCCGACATAGATGTGATACCCATCGCTGCTGACATAGTGAAATGGCCTGCTTGTTATCTTCTCACGCTTTCCATTACCCCTTCTCCTGATATAACCGCTCTCGATCAGTTCTTCCTTAATCTGTACCAAATCCTCCTCCTTCAACGCAATATCAAGGGAAATGCTGACGGACGAGAGATGTTCAATCTTCTCCTTTGTCTCTTTGGTAAGTGTCGTCAAAGCCTCGTATGTACGCTTTAACTTCTGATATTTGTCAAAATATTTCTTGGCATTCTCCCCCGCGGAGAGCATCGGGTCGAGTGGTATGGTTATCATCTGATTGTCATAGTAGTTGAGTGCTTCCATCGACTTAGCCCCTGTCTCTACGCCGTAGCCATATGCGTTGAGCAATTCCCCATATATTCTGTATTTCTCCCGTTTCTCGGTGTCTTGAAGCTGTTTGATCTGCAGATCATATTTCTTCACATTCCGCTCCAGCGCTGTCTGCACAATCCTCCGCAAATCCACAGAACGCTGCCGGATGCGTGTAATCACGTTTTTCTCTGCATAGTAGTATTCCAGCAGAGCTGAAATGCTCTCAAAGCGCCTGCTCTGCTCCTGCGCATAAGAGCTCAGTCTTACGGCTGCATATTCTACTGGCTGGCTGTTCTCATACACGACATGAAAACAAAACCTGTCACCTTTCACATCAGCCACCAATTCTCTGATTTCAGAGACAATTCGATCAAGTGCCTCTGCTCCCAGCTCTGAAACCGGCAAATCCGCATCAATCTCTGCCCTGTAGCACAGCTCCTGCGCGATACACGGCGATATTCCCGTAAAACCAGTATAAATCGCCTTATACACCGGCAGATATTTCGTCTGTGAGCTCTTTGCCTTTAGTGCGGCCGCGATCTCCCCTGCAGAGCTTTCAAGCAGCTCCGCCTTATCCTGTGTCTGCGGTATAAAATACGAACGTCCTGGCAAAACCTCCCTGACGGAACTTACCATTCCTGAAATATGCTTGATACTGTCAATTATCATGTCCTTATCATCACAAAATATGATATTGCTGTGCTTTCCCATAAGCTCTATAATCAAATACTTTTTGCATAAGTCACCCAGCTCATTCAGGTGTTCCAACTCAAAGCGCACAATACGCTCAAGCCCTGGCTGTGTCACTGACACAATGCGCGCATTCTGCAGATGCTTGCGCAGAAGCATACAAAAATTCGGCGCTGTCATAGGGCTCACCTTGTTCTTTTCTGTCAAATACAACAGCGGAAGCGATGCGTCTGCTGACATCAGCATCCGCACTTGTCCACAGCTTCCCTTTACAGTCAGAATCAGCTCATCCCGCTCAGGCTGCGCAATTTTATAGACCCTGTTTCCAACTAATTTATCTCTCAATTCACTGACAATCCCTGCAATTGTCACTCCGTCAAATGCCATCGTCACCCCGCCTTACACTTTATCTTCTAAACTATAAAAAATCTGTACATAAAAAACAGTTCCTAATACAGCGAAAGAACGCGTCCCCGCGTTCTTCCCGCCCCCAATATACCGTTCCGTTCCACCAACAAGCCGAAAGAATGCTGCCATCGCGCATCTCCCGCTGCCAACAACCCGAAAGAACGCCGCCCTTGCGTTCTTTCCGGAAACTTAGTAAGACTTAGGCTGCGTCCTTTGCAGCC
>CAMWXE010000041.1 GCA_947178145.1 uncultured Lachnospiraceae bacterium
TCGGAGAAATAGACAAGTCAAGATGTGTCACTTATTTTTCTACAGTTCCTAAATACTGGCATCGGCGGAGACCGGCGCGGGAATTGCTTCCCCTTTCGCCGACAAGACAGAATTGCGCGACGCATAAAGCCGACCTGCCCGGCAGTCAGCTGGACAGGTATGGTATTTTCTTTGCAAACGCTTCATCTTTGAAAGATATCTTGTTGGACAGATAGCGGAATGTGCCGTCCGCAAACGGCTGCACCACAATCTCGCTTGTAAAAGCACGATCCGAATTATAGTCAATCCATACTCCCTCCACAAACAACGTAATCGTTCCGTCCCCATTATCTGCGGCAGAGGGACTGACACTGTAATCGACAACCTCCCCAAACGGCGCATGCGGAACTGCAAAAATCATTTCATATGGATAGCTGTCACTGTCTGCATCGTAGCCGCACTTCGCCCGCAGCTGCTCTTTCGATACGGGAAAATACGTCGTCATAATCCGCTCATAGAGTTCGGCAGGTATCCGGTCATTTTCTGCTTTCAGATTTGTCCCTGTGTCGATGCGGTAAATATCCTCAAACATGCACGGCATCAAAATCGTCTCTACATTGCTGCTGTCCCAGTTTGTCACAAATGCATTGTAATTCACAAAGCTCAGCCCGTCCACATACTTTCTGGTCAGTTCCCTGCACTCTTCCGACAGCGGTTTCACCCGCAGATACTGATTTTCGTCTGAGTGCACAATCTTTTCTGCATAAGTATAGATAAAATATCCCTTCTCTGTCAGATGCATCTTAGCGATGTCGCTGATCAGGGTGTGTTTCATCTCGGGCTTTGCTCCCTCCTTCCAGCCGATTCCTATATAGAAGGCCTGCATTTTGTCCTCCTGATTGATATTTCTATATACAAATGTGAGTGCTCCGATCAGCCCGTCCTGCTGCACCTCATATACCGTCACCTCTGCATCCTTTCTCCGCAGATATGCGGCATAAAAATTCTCAAATATCTCATAGTTTTGCATATTCATATCGTCTGCGATACTGACAAAACCAGCTTTTCCCAGAAGAGATACCACCTCTGTGCACTGCACTTTGCTGAAACCCATGACATTGGAAGCATACGACGCACCCTCCTCGATCTCCATATTCTGATACACTTCGCTGACCTGTTCCGCTGCTGACAACACGGCGTCTTTTAATGCATCTCTCTCTGGTTCCGTTAACAGGCACTCGCCCGCCTGCGGAAGATACCAGAGCGAATCATCTATTTCCGATTCACTTTCCTCCGCACTGGTCTCCCCATATTTATAACCTCCATACACCTCCTCCCATTCCAGCGCTGTCAGGCGTTTTGTATACCACCACGCATCGCAGTCTCCGCCTGTTATTTTATTGGAGACATAATGAAAACCTCCATCTTCCAGCGGCCGTATCACAACCTCATGCGCAAACGCCTTTGCCGTCCCCTCATAGGAAAATACTGCGTTCACTGTCAGTGTGATTGTCCCATCTGCATTCTCGGAATAACCAACAACCTCCGGATATGGTCTGTTGGAACAGCCAACCTCATAAAATCCTCTCGGCTTGTACTCGTATGACTTGTCCTGCGCAAAATAAACTGTTTTTGCCCGAAGTACATCGGGTGCCACATTGAGATGCGTTCTGACCACATCCTCAAACTCACCTTCCGCTATCCTGTACACGAAACCGACTCCCGGATTCTCACTGGCTGTATAAGGAATGGTTTTCTGGTAAATCATTGGATAGAACTTGTCAAAAAGGTCATAAAAATCCAAATCTGCAAAATTTTCTTCTGTCCAATTGACAAGGAACAGATTATTGTCTTCATATCCGATTGGCTGAATGTATTTTTGATATAAGTTCCTGCATTCTGCGTCCAGCGGCGCTGCCCTGAGTGCAGCGTGTTCCGGCTCATCTGTCAGGGAAATAATGTAATAGTCATCAGCATAATAACTTCCTGAAAACACCAGATACCCTTCTTCTGTATACTGCCACAAATCCGCAGGATAACTTACTGTGTCCTCACTCACAAGATTTCCGTTTCGGTCCAGGCCATAATACCCTCTGGTAATATCCACTTTACCGTTTTCTGTCTGAAAATCATATTTTCGAAATCCACTTGGTATTGCAGCATTCCTGCCTGCACTTTCTTTATTCCCATTTTTATGATTCCCATTTTTACTGCCCGCAGCTGCCGCATAAACATGCTCTGTACTGATGACTTCCACGATTGTAAGCGCTGCCTTTTCCTTTTCGTTAACTGCGTGGCAAAAGGCCAGTACCTGCTCTGCATTTACCATGTCAATCTGATTCTCACTGTCAACTGCAGCGTATCCGTTCTCACCAAGTCTGCCAATGATTTTTTGCATAATCTCCAGATAATTCCCTGTATCTGACTCAATCATTTCTGCGCAGACTTCATGGCAGAGCGCCGCAATGTTCTCCACTTCTGCGCGGAATTCTTCTTCTGTCCCTGTCTGCCCTATACTGTCAAATGCTACAAAATCGGGCTGTTTCTGTGAATGATTGCTGCAGGATGCTGTCATAAACGCAAAAAAGAAACAGCTCACTGTCATAAATATTAATTTTCTTGACTTCTTCATTCTTTTCATTGCACGTCTCCTCTAATTTGTTTTTAATATTACACTTGTAAGAATTAAAAGTCAAGTGAAAACCTACATTTTTAATTTGTAACTATTGACATTACATCTCTTTAGTGCTATAACTATAGATGTATCTACAATTATTACAACAATATTCAAATATGGAGGTAATCATATGAAAAATTTTAGCAAAGTAAGCGTAGCACCCGATGCAAGAACGGAACTTCATGACAAACTTTCCTTAACCGGCGCGGAAATCAGTATTAATAATCTTCCGGCTGGAGCATGCGTACCTTTTATTCACGCACATAAGCATAACGAGGAGATCTATGCAATTCTTGCCGGAAAGGGCAAAGCGGTTATTGACGGGGAGACTGTAGCGCTTGCAGCCGGTGACTGGCTGCGCATTGCTCCGGCCGCTAAGCGTCAGTTTTTTGCGTCAGAAGATACCGCAATCAGCTTCATCTGCATTCAGGTAAAAGAAAATTCCTTAGAAGCATACACAAAAGAGGATGCAATTGTGTAGCGAATCACACCTATGCTTTTTGAAAAATCATTGCCTGAAACACAGCCGTCTTATCCCCGTCTTTGCAGGAAAACTGCATGTGCGTTCCCCGCACCGGACGTAATCCGGCGCGCTCCAATGCACAAATCATGCCGGCATATGCGCTGTCCTCCCCGTAGCGCTCCACACTGACCAGATACCCTTGGGCTTTGACCAGCGCCGCTAGTTCCCTCGCATATGCACCATGCCTCTTTGCATGTTCCTCCGCTGGCAGTGCTGCGGGTTCCGGTTCTTCGCGAAGCGCTCTCCACGCGACATTTTCGTGCACCGTGCGGCAGGAAAACAAGGTGTCACACTGCTTCTTCACCGACGCTTCCTGACTGGTAAACTGTACATTATTTATCTGAAGCCGCTCTGCAAGCTCTTTTGCCACAGACACGGCATTTGGGGACAGTTCCAGTCCTGTGACAACCGAATCGGAATGCCGCAGGGCGAGAAAACAGGTCAGAATCCCGTTTCCACAGCCGATATCAAAAATATCTCCCGACCAAAAAGAGTCATAACGGTTCAGATACTCCATCACCCTCCGGAAAAATACACGGTCATAAAAAGACGATGCCAGAAGGCTCATCTGCTGACTTTGATTCAGATAATCAACAAGCTCCTGCTGACGGTGGAGATACGGCGTATCACCTGTTCCACACACCAGCCGTTCTTCCGAAAGGTCAAACAATTCTGTCAGGCGTTCAACGTGCCTCTCCCCTTCATTTTGCCCAAAGGTTTCAATCAGTGCCGTATCCAGCTCCGTAATCTTGCGGATACCGACCCTGGAAAGGTATTCTTTTATATCCACATCCAACATGTAATTCCTCCTGGTCACCCGATCAGGCACTTCTGCCCCTGAAATCCAAACCCGTACTTTCTGATGTTCCCCGGCGCATAACCGCTGGCGATGAGTGATGCCTCGTACTGCTTCTCCGCAATCTGGGCGAGCGCATTTGCGACGGTGTCCTCGAGCGTCTTCTCGTCGTCGTCCTCGTCGAGCACCTTGAACTCAAAGATAAACGCCTTCTCCTTCTTGTCAAACGGCTCAATCATAACGTCATACCGGCCGTACCCGCTCTCGCGGTTTGATGTCACCTTGTATCTGTCCGAGAGGTTCACGACCATGCCAAGCACAAATCCATGGTAAAAACGTTCCGGGCGGGTCTCCTCCGACGGCCTGTTTCCCGTGTCAAAATAGCTGAACGTGTGCAGCGCGACCTTGTTCATGAATGTGTTCATTTTGCGGACATTGTCGTGCAGGAGCGCGTTGATAAATTCGTTGTAATATGCCGGTACATCATATTTCCCGAACCAGTCCCTTACCATTCTGCGGAACAGGAACCAGACTTCCCTGTTCGTCAGTGTCAGCGTGTACTGTGCGTCATCTGTCCTGTCCTCACGAAGCGGTTCCCTTCCTGTCGTTTTCAGATAACCCGATGCCAGCAGCAGGCTCCAGATCGCATTGGTGTTACCATTTAACTGACTGAATACAATCTGCTCATCGATCGGCGCCGTGAAACTCTTTCCGGCGAGAAGATCCTCGACTGTTTTCTTGACATCGGCATCGCCTGTCTGTATCAGTCTGCTCACAAGGTCATTAGAACTTGTGTTTGCCCAGTAAGCTTCATATTTTGCGTGATTTTCTATAAAGGAGATAATCGACCACGGATTATAGATATCTGTATATTTTCCAAAGGTAAAACCGTCATACCATTTCTTCACGCCGCTCTTATGCTCTCCAAGCCCGGCATCATCAAGCGCCTTGAAAACCTCCTCCTCCGTAAAGCCAAAACAGGTACCATATTTATCAGAGGTGGTCGTCACTACTTTTAGATGATTCAGCTCCGAAAAAATGGACTCCTTCGATATCCTTGTGATACCCGTGATCAGTCCCCGCTCCATGCTCTCATTGTCCTTGAACGTCTTCACGAAAAAACCTTTGAAAAAAGCGACCGCCTCTTCCCAATACCCACAGAGCCACGCTTCCTGCATCGGTGTATCATACTCGTCTAAAAGAACAATCACTTTTCTCTCATAATAGCGTTCCAGATAACTGCACAGGCGCCTGACTGCCATCTGTGCTGTCTTGTCTGTCATGTTGTCTTTGACCGATGCAAAGAACTCCCTGTCACTGTCATCAAACTTTCCTGACTGCATGATATTTCTATATTTCGTATAGGTGTCCGATATGATTTGCTTTACCGCTGTTTTGACTGCCTCTACATTTTTATGCTTTGTCTCTTCGCGCTCTCCCCCGACATATCCTGACTTTACTCCCGCAAACGTCATAAAAATAACAGGATACGTCCCCTGCAGCGCCCTTAACGCTTCGTCTTCCCAAACCCTGCGCCCCGCAAACAGGTCGCCTCTGCCCTCGTAACGCCTTGAGAAAAAGCACTCAATCGTACTCATGTTGAGTGTCTTTCCAAACCGGCGCGGGCGTGTAATCAAAGTGACTTCATCGGCATAATTCCACCATTCCCTGATAAAATCTGTCTTGTCAATATAAAATATATGATTTTGCATCATTTTTTCATAATTCTGGTATCCAAGACCGTGCTTTACTTCCATGCCCTGCTCCTCCATTTCTCCAGTCTTTTTGTCTCACCCGATCAGGCACTTCTGCCCCTGAAATCCAAACCCGTACTTTCTGATGTTCCCCGGCGCATAACCGCTGGCGATGAGTGATGCCTCGTACTGCTTCTCCGCAATCTGGGCGAGCGCATTTGCGACGGTGTCCTCGAGCGTCTTCTCGTCGTCGTCCTCGTCGAGCACCTTGAACTCAAAGATAAACGCCTTCTCCTTCTTGTCAAACGGCTCAATCATAACGTCATACCGGCCGTACCCGCTCTCGCGGTTTGATGTCACCTTGTATCTGTCCGAGAGGTTCACGACCATGCCAAGCACAAATCCATGGTAAAAACGTTCCGGGCGGGTCTCCTCCGACGGCCTGTTTCCCGTGTCAAAATAGCTGAACGTGTGCAGCGCGACCTTGTTCATGAATGTGTTCATTTTGCGGACATTGTCGTGCAGGAGCGCGTTGATAAATTCGTTGTAATATGCCGGTACATCATATTTCCCGAACCAGTCCCTTACCATTCTGCGGAACAGGAACCAGACTTCCCTGTTCGTCAGTGTCAGCGTGTACTGTGCGTCATCTGTCCTGTCCTCACGAAGCGGTTCCCTTCCTGTCGTTTTCAGATAACCCGATGCCAGCAGCAGGCTCCAGATCGCATTGGTGTTACCATTTAACTGACTGAATACAATCTGCTCATCGATCGGCGCCGTGAAACTCTTTCCGGCGAGAAGATCCTCGACTGTTTTCTTGACATCGGCATCGCCTGTCTGTATCAGTCTGCTCACAAGGTCATTAGAACTTGTGTTTGCCCAGTAAGCTTCATATTTTGCGTGATTTTCTATAAAGGAGATAATCGACCACGGATTATAGATATCTGTATATTTTCCAAAGGTAAAACCGTCATACCATTTCTTCACGCCGCTCTTATGCTCTCCAAGCCCGGCATCATCAAGCGCCTTGAAAACCTCCTCCTCCGTAAAGCCAAAACAGGTACCATATTTATCAGAGGTGGTCGTCACTACTTTTAGATGATTCAGCTCCGAAAAAATGGACTCCTTCGATATCCTTGTGATACCCGTGATCAGTCCCCGCTCCATGCTCTCATTGTCCTTGAACGTCTTCACGAAAAAACCTTTGAAAAAAGCGACCGCCTCTTCCCAATACCCACAGAGCCACGCTTCCTGCATCGGTGTATCATACTCGTCTAAAAGAACAATCACTTTTCTCTCATAATAGCGTTCCAGATAACTGCACAGGCGCCTGACTGCCATCTGTGCTGTCTTGTCTGTCATGTTGTCTTTGACCGATGCAAAGAACTCCCTGTCACTGTCATCAAACTTTCCTGACTGCATGATATTTCTATATTTCGTATAGGTGTCCGATATGATTTGCTTTACCGCTGTTTTGACTGCCTCTACATTTTTATGCTTTGTCTCTTCGCGCTCTCCCCCGACATATCCTGACTTTACTCCCGCAAACGTCATAAAAATAACAGGATACGTCCCCTGCAGCGCCCTTAACGCTTCGTCTTCCCAAACCCTGCGCCCCGCAAACAGGTCGCCTCTGCCCTCGTAACGCCTTGAGAAAAAGCACTCAATCGTACTCATGTTGAGTGTCTTTCCAAACCGGCGCGGGCGCGTAATCAGGGTAACCTTATCGGCATAATTCCACCATTCTTTAATAAAATCTGTCTTGTCAATATAAAATATCTGATTCCGCATCATATCTTCATAGTTCTGATAACCAAGACCGTGCTTTACTTCCATGGAATCTCCTCCGTTCCGCCAAACATTTCTCAAATACGAGCTAAGATAACTTTACCATTTTTCCGGCATTTCAGCAATACATACAATTCGACAACGCCTCATGAAATCAGCTCTGGGGGAATCAGAACCGTAACACTTTTCCCGCTACTCTTGTGGACTCCCATGCAATAACAGGATACTCTCAGCTATTTCCGCAACAATGTCCTCATCCTCGTCGCTAAGCTCCCCTGCAATGAAGTCAATCGCAATATAAACGCCCAGCTCCTTGTCATAGGACAAGATCCCCGGATAGAATCTTTCTTCCCCTGTCTCCGGATCATCAACACTGATTTTGCATACAGCAGTACAGTTTGTCTCATTTTCTGCAACAGGCTGGTAATCATTGTTCCAATTGACCTGCGCGCCCAGCATCAATTGATTATAGATTGCCACGTACTCAATACCGTATTCCTCTTCCTGCGGCACTTCAAACGTGTTGTAGCAAATACTCCCAAGCAGCTTATCCCCCTCATAAACCAGCACAGGACAAAAGCCGCCGGCTCCGCCCATATACGCTTCCTCTTCGCTCTGCGGACAGACCAGACTCCAATTTTCCGGCAGGGTAATCTGCAGGGTAAACGGCTCAATCTCAAAAATCTGAGCATTATACTCCGTCTTATCAAACTCATGCGCCGGAAACTGTACCTGATACACATTCGCCCCCGCCTCTGTGCCCGCAGTCCCAAATTGCGCACTGATAAAGGCAGACACATCCTGTGTCCGAATATCTATCCACGCCGCCGGCTCTGTATTGGTCCGAAGGTATACATACATAGGCGCGTCAGCCGTAGAACCGCCGCCAATCCACAGGGAAAACATTTCATCCATCTCATAGACCCGGATATACAGCCCCGAACCTGTCTCCACATAATCGTACTGCTCAAAATCCGTCCAGGTCAGTTCATTGCCAAACTCGGAGAGACGCTGTACCTCCTCCAATGTCAACTGGTTCATACCGTCGCTGCTGCCCTCTTTCAGCCACGGCTGATACATCCACTGCCGCTGCGTCGAGTCTGTCGAATGCGTGTCAATCGGCGTGCCGCACTCCTGATACACATAAATATAGTTTTCATTGTAAGGACTCGTATAATACGCACACCCCTCCAGTCCCGTATCATTGGCCTGTGCGCTGTCTATTGTCCCGGCATACGCATAGCCATATGGCAGTTTCGACGCCGGCATATAGGGATCAATATATCTGGACGCATCCATAAGAATTGCCGGACGCACAGCCCACTGAATGTTATCCTCTGCCTCTTCCCTTGGATTGGTCAAAAAACAGACCGCAACAGCAACGCAGACCAGAACTGCCACCACAATCACCCAAAATGCCGGCCTTTTGTAATGCAGTACATTCCGCACGCGCTCCGTCACCCCCGTCTCTCCAAAAGCAATCGGACAAACCGCCGCTGTTCTGCGCGGCGCACTGCAGGAAAGCAGCGCCTGCGAGTAGTCGGCCCTCTGCTCAGCGTCGAGATTCTTCACCACCCGCTCATCACAGGCAAGCTCGATATCCTTGCAAAACAAAACATACGCCGCCCATATCACAGGGTTATACCAGTACAGGGAAAGCAGCAAAAAGCCAATCGGTTTCCACCAATGATCACGGCATTTAATATGTGCCTGCTCATGCGCAATGACATACTCCTGCTCCTTTTGAGTCAAACGAAACGGCAGATAGATGCGGGGACGCACAATTCCCAGCACAAAAGGCGAAACGGCATACTCACTCTGATAAATACAGTCTGTCAGCAGCACAGCAGTGCTCATGCGTCTGTACAGTCTCCAATAGCTGACCGCCGCATACAGCAGCATGACAGCAATTCCGGCAATCCAACAGCCAGCAGCTACCGAAATAAAAATCTGCAAAGGATTCACACTATCTCCTATATCAGGGGCAAATGCTTCCACTATCACCGGATTGACAGCCTGGTTAAAAGCCGCTATTCCACTGTGAATCTGTGGCTCCTGCATGTCCGCAATCTGTGGACTTATGGTCTCTGCGCTGGGAATCAGACTGAAGATACTCTGAATCGAAACAGGCAATACCAGCCGCAATGCAACAATTCCCCACAGTACAGGCATCAGCCATTTTGGTGCTTTTCGCAGAACCAGCCGCAGAACAATCACCGCGAGCACCATCCATCCTGCGGCGATGCCCATATTGACAAATTTCAGAAAAATATCAGTCATCTGCAGTCTCCTTTCCGTGCTGAACACCGCTGCTGTTTTCCTCATTGCCGTGACTGCATCTGTATTGGTCAATCATCTGCTGTACCGCGTCAATCTCCTTCTCCGAAATCCTCCGATGTTTTGTAAACGCCGCTACAAATGCCGGAAGAGAGCCATCAAATTTCTTATCCACAAGCTCGTCAATCTCTGCTGCCTGAACAGCATCCTTCGAAATCAGAGAGGTCACAACAGAATTTTCATTTTTCAGCACTCCGCGCTCAGACAGACGCTTAATCACGGTGTATACTGTCGTCGGCTTCCACCCAAGACGCTCCCTGCACAGTTTCACCAGCTCCCCACTGCTGACAGGCTCGTGTTCCCACAGAATCAGACAGAATCGATATTCACTTTCAAATACTTTCGGTGTTTCCATAATACAGTTCTCCTTTCTCTAATACATTAGAGTACATATTTACACTAACATATTAGAGTCGCGAAGTCAACCCCATTGCAGTGCATCAGAAAATTCAATGCCCGGGATTGACTCAACTGATTAAGACACCGGACGCACAGCCTCCTTTTTCACATAACCGGTCACATCCCCGTTCCTGTCTTTCACCGCGATCGCAATCTGGTAATGCTCATTCTCCTCCGCAAGTATTCTGACCTCCATCCCTTCCTTCAGCAAGGCCATCGGTGCCGCATCATCTGCCGCACTTACCACCATATACACATCTGTAATGACCTCTCCTGTCCTGTATTTTGGTATATCACTTTCAGCCTCAGTGCTTTCTTCCGATTCCATTTTCCTGCTCCTTACATTGGAAACGAACTGATATCCACTGTCCGTTTTTCGCAAAGTAACAATCCACTGCCCGCCTTCATATGTTTTCTCATACTCCAAAACCAGTGTGTCATCCAACTGCCTGCTGCCAGACGTGACCGCACACCAGTCAAACCCCGTGTCCCCTTTTATCACATAAAAGCTGTCATACTGTTCTAAGTAATAAAAGTTTTCCAGCCCTCTCTTCTGCGTTTCCTCCAGACCAATACCTAATTTTTCCAGTAAAAAAGCATCCATCTCACCTGGAGTAACTTTCACAATATCCAGATACGGCGCCTGGCTGTCCAACAGTGCCAGCTGTGCGGTTTCTTCCTCAGAAACCGCACCCGATATACCGCTGATTCCGTCATAAAACAGGCAAAATAAATCGATCTCTTCTGGTTTTATGTACTCGCTGGTCAGCAGCATATTATTCATGTTGTCTGTCCCACCATTGAAAAAAGACTCGTTCAACAGTTCCATTTCCGCCTCAGAAAGGAGCTCCACGTCTTTCCTCTGTTCATCAGCGGCATATGTGATCCCCAAAAGGCAGATGCCAGGCACAACTATCAATCCCAACACCAGACACGCCGCTGCCCACACCTTTCGTTTTAACCACCCTCTCACAATGACTGCAATTTTCTCTTTCATGTTATCTCGTCCTCCTTCCGCCACATTTTTTCCGTTCTTCGTTTCGCTGCCGGAACCCTTTTTCATTTTCTTCTCTGCCATTCACTCTTCTCCTTCAGTATAACAAGCATGTCATATTTTTACAATAGCTGTTTTACAAACTTATGTTCAAGAACTATTGTACGCCTATCGCAGAAATATGTCAAGCCTTTTCAGAAAATATGTTTGCCTGTTTGTTACAGTAATTCCATTATATTTTCCCCGTCTCAAATCCAAACTTCCTTTGCCGTATTTTACCAATCATCTTACAGACTCTATGCGGAAACGCCCCTCCACATTGCCTGACTGGCAATGTGGAGGGGGCGTTTCCATCAACTGTTCTGCCTAATCCTTATCACAATACACCGCGATCGCCTGGCTGACAAACACTGCGGTTCCCTCCCCGCCAGCCTTGTCAATGCTGCGCTTCATGCGCTCATCACACACATACATCTCGCCCAGTCCGCGCAGAATCTCATCTGTACACTGATAATAGTGCTCCGTGATAAAAGCCTGTATTCCGGCAACCTGCTCCTGCGCTGCCTCGTCAGCGGGAGACCCCTGCCGCAGCTTTCCTATCTCGGCAAACCGCTCCATCAGCTGACTGCCAATCTCTGCCTGCTCCGTGTCCGTCCTTGCTTTCGTCTTTTGCCGATACTCGTCACAGGCCTTAGCACTGCCCCATCGCTCCCGGACTTCCTCCTCGTACTGTCTCATTTCTTCTTTGTCAAATGCGTCAAATGCGCCAAATGCCTTTAAATCCATTGATTCCACTCCTTTTTCCTGCAGCCTGCGCGCAAACAAGATCAGCTCCTGCGTGTGCGCGAGCTGCAGCTCCAACAGCCTGATCTGCTGTGCAAGCGCCTCCCGCCGGTCAAAATCCGGACTGTCCAGAATCGTCCGAATCTGCTTTAGCGGAAACTGCAGCTCGCGGAACAGCAGTATATTCTGCAGGCGCGCCAGCTCATCATCCCCATACAGACGATACCCCGCATCTGTCACTTTTGCAGGCTTCAGCAAGCCGATCGCATCATAGTGGTGCAGTGAGCGGACACTCACACCCGTCAGTTTGCTTACCTCGTTTACTGTCAGCATTGCTTTCTTTTTCCTTTGCAGTTATTTATACTTTCAAGGTACATAACTGCTTCCTTTCTTAATTATGTTTATTCCCGGGAATGTCTTTATCATAAACTATGACATAATGTCAGGGTCAAGAGATTTCTTTCATTTTATCAATTATTTTTTCAGTACCGCTCTACAAGGCAAACATACTCTGTCCCGGCCTGTTCATCGATAAATGCCCGCAGCTCCGCAATCTCCTTCTCATTCAGACCTTTGCCGTCATACAGCAAAATCGTGCTTGGCACAACATCCCTGTGATTCTCCATTTTCGTCTCAATATCCATCCTGGAGACCGGCTGATCCGAGTCCCATATCACCATCATCAGTTCCAGTTCTGCATCCGGTATTCTCTTCATTTTTCCCGCCCTATCTATCTTTCCTACAGTTCCTTACCGCTTCACGGAGTCAAAACCACTCTTTCATAGGTATCCAGCTCTTTTAATAGGTCCAGATTATGCCGCTCCGTCTCATTAAAGACGCTGTCATCGAACTCCTCTGGTGTAACTTCCGGCAGATACCAGACCAGCATCATAAAGTAATTATATAAGTCCGTGTCCTTAAAAATATAACCATGTCTGGCATATATCTCGTTTTTGGCAAGATGCAGAATCAGCGGCGGCACATCCTCAAAATCCTCCCTGGAACAGACGATTGTGTCAGTAGCGTACAGCGGCTCCACATACATGGAAATATCCCGCACTTCCCTGACATTCTCCATATAGTCCAGCCATTCACTGTAGAAGGAACAGTACTCCCGATATCTGCCCCGCTTCCCGATTTCTCTCAGAAGATGTTCCTCTGACCAGTCTGCACTGTACTGTTCCGGCAGTTCTGACTGCGCCTCCATATCTGACGCTTCGAGCGCTTCTGACTGATTTTCCATATCTGGCGCCCCAAGCGGCTGTGTCTGCTCCTGCAAATCTGACACTTGTGTCAGACTACTTCTGGTCAAAGTATAGGAACCACTGATTCCGTAGCCGCTCAAATTCTCATCACTCAGAACAAAGTCCTCAACAGTAATTCCAATCGCATCCTGTTTCAGCTGAATGTGCAGTGTTCCGCTGTTCCCCCAGCCATCGTCTGTAAACGGCCAGACGCACTGTCCGTCTTCGATGCTGCATGAAATACCATCGATTTCTGCAAAGCGCTCTGTTCCCCCCTGCTGTGCATAGATCCATCCGCTCAACTCATTCTGATCCGTTATTTCCACATAAAACTCTATGCCGCCATCTCTAAGAAGATCCTCATGGGAAATTCCCCCCTCAGACCAGAATCCCGAGAAGAATTGATAATCCGTTTCTATTGTCTTTGCATCATCATCGCTATTGCCCTGTCCATCGTCAGCAAGCTCTCCCCCTATGACTTCCTCCGTTTTGTCTTCACGATACGTCCTCTGCACACCGCATCCCACATTCAGTACACAACAGCATAGCAGAACCGTCCCGATTTTGAGTCCTTTGGCAACACACTTTCTCATATTTTAAACCCCTTCCTAACCCCTTATCTTTCTTTCCGCTCTTGCCCCTGATACATCCGCAGCCGCTCATTCATGAGCGCCGCCTGCTGCGTTCCTCTCCTCCACGCGACAGCAGAGACCACCACAAAGATGACCGCTATGGCAAGAAACATCGCCAATACCATCGGCAGATTATCGATGTAAAACCACCCAAACCAGATTCCACAGCCCAGAACAATCACGTTTGTCAGGACATAGTGCCCAATATACAGCATCATCATCGCCTTCCTGCCAACCTCCCGCTGCGGATAAAAAAATGTCACGATGCTGCACAGAAACGAAACACACAAAATCTGCCACAAAATCTCAACCCCCAATACCGCCTGCTGCCAGAATATGGTTATATACAACGCAGTCACAAAAAGCACGCAGGTCGTCACACATACAAAGACAAAAATCATATCCCTCAACCGCCTCAACAGATCACCCCCCTCACAAACCGAGCTTTTGTTTTAACATTGGAACATATTGCCTCGAGATAATCACGCGCTCCCCGTTTCGCATCAATGCCTCAAACCTTCCGTTAAAGGCCGGACTCAGGCTCTTCACTTTCGCCAGATTGACAATACAGGATTTGGACGCGCGGAAAAAATCCGTTCCCTGAAACATGTCTTCCAGCTCATACAGTTTCCGCTTCGTCTCATAGACCTCTTTTTCCAGATACAAAAAGACCTTGCTGTCCACCGCCTCAAAATAGTAAATCTCCTCCGGCGGGACTTGAAAATAATTTCCATTCTGCAAAGCTGTTATCTTCTCCTGCCCGGCTTTAATCGCACAAATCAGCCTTAACAACTTCTGATCCATATGACGGCAGCGAACGATAATTTCATCTTCCTCCCCCTCGCCCGGCTCTATAATCGTAATTTTCATAACCCCTCCAAGTCTTCCAATTCCCGGAATCAAGGAACCTGCTATATCTGTCCGGGAAACCGTGAATCAACAACTGCGCAGTCTGTCTCATCCGTTCTCTATGAACGGTCTTTCAGTTTACGCCCCTTACTGATCCACGCTGACGCAATTATGGCTATTATAGCATATATTCCCAAAAATAGCATCTGAAACTGTAATGATGCTTCTTTATCGCCCATCAAAACGCTCACTCCCATCTGCTCCCGAAACAGGTCTCCTGCCATCTCAGGCAGCCCGTCAAATGTTATGGCAATGGCATCATTGGTACAGACGCGCCGCATCATTGCAGCCCCGTGCAGCACCGGCATACATTTCAGCACGCTGCCAACACTCTCCGGCAGCATGGACATCGGCAGATAGACAGCTCCCACAAATCCGACCAATGTCCCTATAATTGTCATAATACTGCTCCACGCGCTCTCACTGTGAATAAACAGTGCCAGCAGATAGGACAGGGAAGCATAGACAAACGTGTTGAGCACGATCATGCCAGACAGCTTTATCCATTCCATCATGCTAAGCAGCGGGTGACCGCACACCGCCATATAGATTTCCCCCAGGACCAGTGTCAGCATGCACATTCCTGTCCCGACAATCCATGCGGAGAGAATATATCCCAGCGCAATCTTTATCCTCCTGACCGGCGTCATGTAAAAGCCCGCCAGCCTGTTTTTCGCCTCGTCCTGCACCATCGTCCCCATGACCGTCAGTGTGATCGTGACCGCATTGACCTCCAAAATTCCCGCAAGTGTCCACATCTGTATCAGATAAGAAGCGTTCCTCTCATCCGCAGCCGTGTCACGCACACCGCCAAATTCCGCTAGTGCACTCACGACATTCTCACTGTTCATATTTCCCAGAAACACCACCATCAATGCCAGCACAATCAACATCGACAGCACGGAAAAGAAGACGGACACATAGTCCCTGACATACAACAGCATATTTCTCTTTAACAAATAATATATCTCTTTCATTGAAACCTCCCGTTTTTTTCAGACTCCCCTTCCAACGTTTTGCCGGTCACATTCAAAAAGACATCGTCCATGGAACCCTGCACCATCTCAAACCCGTCAATCAGTCCCCTCACTTTGTCCAGAATGGGCAGCGCCGCCATACTCTCCTGCACAGTTATCACCAAATAGTCCTCCTTTTTCCTGTATTCGGCCTGCATTTCCGCAAGCATTTCTTCCAGCGCTGGTGAACCCGGATAAAGTCTGAGCTTATCCCTTGCGTACTTTTCCTTCAGGGAAATAGGTGTCCCATATTCCCTTAAATGCCCTGCGTCCATGATGGCAATGTGGGACGCCCGTGCAGCCTCCTCCATGTAGTGCGTGGTCAGGAAAATCGTCATGTTCTCCTCCCTGCGCAGCTTCTCCAGCGACTCCCATACTTTCTTTCTCGTAGCCGGGTCAAGTCCCGTCGTCGGCTCGTCCAGAAACATGATTTCCGGCGTATTGACCAGAGCCCTCGCAATCTCGCACCGCCTTTTCTGTCCGCCGGAAAGCTTCGCAAATCTCCTGTGATACACGTCATTCAGATCGAGTATGCCGCATATCCTCTCGATATTGGCGCGCAGCTTTCTGTGATCCCTTTCATAAAGCACACCTCTGACAAAGAGATTCTCCGCTACTGTCAGCTTATCGTCCAGACAGTTATTCTGATAGACCACCCCGATCCGCTTTCTGATCTCCTCGTCCCTCTGCCCCACTGGAAAGGCGCAAATCTCTGCGCTTCCTGCGGTTGGCGGACAGAGTGTACAGAGCATATTGATGGTCGTGGACTTGCCTGCGCCGTTAATTCCCAGAAACCCAAACAACTCTCCCTTTTCCACCTGAAAGCTGATATCATCCACCGCCTTCACATCTCCAAAATACTTCTTTAACCCCTCCACTTTGATCACTGGATTCATCTCTCTACTCCTTTCTTCCTGCACTTCTCACAGGCTGGTACAGCACTGCCTCCTTCCTCCGCCTTGTCCTGACTCAATATCAGGCACTGTTTTTCACCGTTATTTAGGCAATGCTGTACTTGGTGTGCCGCGCACATGCTGCGACAGCAATTTCTTCATATATGTGCACGTGTATATCTTACGAAAAAAGAACCGCCGCCGCAATCATTATGCGGTAAGCTGCCTTTTTCAAGCGGCAAGTTGCCGTGGCAGGGCCTTTCATTGTATCTATGTATTACAGCAAAGAATTGAAAAGATTTTACTTGAAACCAAACATAATTACCCGAAAATCAGGAATAATTCAATGGGAGCTTCCTGCAGCATTGATACCATTACAAGCCGCATGGTCACAAAATCGAATTGCCAGAATCCAACAAATATTTGAGATTTCCCATAGTATATGGTATCATCATTATAAATACAGAAGCAAAAAGGTGACAGAACTATGGGAAAACTTGACACACTGACAAAGGAATATATGAGACGGCCGGAAATATTTGCGGATGTGTTCAACCAGTTTCTATACCATGGCAAACAGGTCATTGCCCCGGAGAGACTGGCTGAGCTGGACACAACAGAAATTGCAGTTCCATATGGCACGGACAACGCATCAGTACCAGAGCAGCGATACAGGGATGTGGTCAAGATGCTGATGGCAATGACAGACGGCTCTGTTGCCTATTGTATCCTGGCCGCAGAGAACGAGGGCAAGATTCATTACGCAGCGCCTGTAAAGAGCTGTCTGTATGACGCAATTCAGCTTGCGCATCAGGTTAAAGTGGCAGCATCTTCGCACCAGAAATCCAAACCAGGCGATAAGAAACCATCCGGCGATGAATTTTTGAGCGGTTTCTGGAAAGAAGACCACTTGCTGCCTGTAGTAACGGTAATCGTGTATTTCGGAGCAGAAGAATGGGACGGGCCGCTGAGCCTGCGTGAAATGTATTCGGACTGCAGTGAAGAAATCCTAAAATATACCATGGATTACAAGGTGAACCTGATAGCGCCTAATGAACTGTCCGATAGTGAGATTGATGCGTTTCAGTCAAACATGAGGGAGATCATGCGCTATATCAAATATTCCAAGGATAAGAAAAAGCTGAGCAGTGTTATCCGTACAGAACAACGCTTTCAATGCGTGGAGCGGGATGCCGCAGAGATTATTAATGCAGCAACCGGTTCAAACATGAGGATTGATAAGGGAAAGGAGACGATTGATATGTGTATTGCAATACAGGAAATAAGAGAAGAGGGTAAAATGGAAGGTAAAATCGAAGGTAAAATCGAAGGTAAAATCGAGGGTAAAATCGAAGGTATCATTGAAGGAGCGATTACGTTTGCCCAAAAGCTGGGTGTCCAGAGAGAGCAGGTCAAAAAATCTATCATGGAGGAATATAAAAAGAATGCTGAGGAAGCGGAAGAACTCATAAAAATTTATTGGAAATAAACTTTCCAAAAATCCCCAATGTAAAGTATGGGATCAATATAAGATACAATATACTTTACATTGGGATTTTAGCTATCCAGACAGTACACTTAATCCATATCAGTAAATTTCGGAGTACCATCAAAGATATGAATTCCCGCAATGTCACCCCTGACATGCTTTAATGTCTCGTCTATGTCATGTTCCATCGCAAACCGATACTCTGCTCCCGTGATGGGAACTCCCCACAGTAAATTGATCGTCTCATCCATACAGGGTTCATAGTCCGGCATTTCCAGCCCCGGGACAAACCTGGGATTGATAAGCAGCAGCGCCGCAGCGTTTCCCTCCTCAAACCACACTATTTTCAGCAGATCGGCATCAAGCTTCATGCCGCCGATATCGTGCGACACATACGCTCCAGGCATGGCTGACGCGATCCCCTGTTTCATCGCCTCCACGTCAAGTTCCTCCGGTGCCGGCGTCACATTGCAGATCCAGCAGCTCTTCATCACCGCGTCGTCCATTCCGGGTTTTACCCACAGATAAAAATAACAGCACTTATCTGTCTCCTCCACAAATGCCTGTATATTACAGACTGGTGACCACTCCTCCAACAAAATTTTCGGCCCACTCATATAAATCTCCCTTCGCGTTCCCTATTATCCTAAAATCGCAGCGATTCTTGTGGGACAGCGCTCAATTCCCCCTGCACAGCACACAGCAATAAAACCACCATCTGACTTCATCCAGATAGTGGCTTTATATTAGAAACTATTTCAATTTCGCAGCATTAATACGTGCAATCGAACGCATCAGGGCCGCCTCTGCTCTTGCAATATCAATATTGCTGCCATGATCGGCAAGCCGTTCCTCTGCCCTCTGCTTTGCAGCGTTGGCACGCGTTTCATCAATCTCACCAGGCCACTCGATAATCTCTGCAAGAATAGTGATCTCCTGTGGCAGTATCTGCACGAATCCTGCATGAAGTGCTGCGTTTTTTACTGTTTCCCCCTGTGTAATCGTAAGAATACCAGGCTTCACAATGACTGTGAGCGGTGCATGGCCGGCATAGACACCGATCTCACCCTCTGTTGTATTGAATTCCACCATATCCGCCTCTTCATTAAAGAATTCGCGGTCTGGCGTCACGATTGTTAGCTTGAACTTCTCTGCCATAGCAGCACCTCCTACCTCACTCTGGCTACTACGTCATCAATTGTTCCAGCATTGAGGAAATGTCCTTCTGGAATGTCATCATGCTTTCCTTCCATGATTTCCTTGAAGCCTCTGATTGTCTCTGCGATCGGCACATACTTACCTGGCATACCTGTAAAC
Source organism: uncultured Lachnospiraceae bacterium (assembly GCA_947178145.1). GTDB lineage: Bacteria > Bacillota > Clostridia > Lachnospirales > Lachnospiraceae > COE1. The sequence continues at coordinate 19,471 of CAMWXE010000041.1, forward strand.
TGCTCCGCTACATGGAACGGCTGCGACAGGAATCTCTGAATCTTTCTCGCACGGTTAACTGTGACCTTGTCTTCCTCTGACAACTCATCCATACCAAGAATTGCGATGATATCCTGCAGTTCCTTATATTTCTGAAGCACCTGCTGTACACCGCGTGCTACCTCATAGTGCTCCTGACCTACGATACGCGGGTCAAGAATTCTCGATGTGGACTCAAGCGGGTCAACCGCCGGATAAATACCAAGCTCCACGATGGAACGCGAAAGAACCGTTGTCGCGTCCAAATGCGCAAACGTTGTCGCTGGCGCCGGGTCCGTCAAGTCGTCTGCAGGCACATATACTGCCTGTACCGATGTGATAGAACCATTTTTTGTGGAAGTGATACGCTCCTGCAGAGCCCCCATCTCCGTCTGCAGTGTCGGCTGATAACCTACGGCAGAAGGCACACGGCCAAGCAGCGCGGAAACCTCCGAACCAGCCTGTGTGAATCGGAAAATATTGTCAATGAAGAGGAGCACGTCCTTTCCGCCCTTATCGCGGAAATACTCGGCCATTGTAAGGCCAGTAAGTCCAACTCTCATTCTGGCTCCGGGCGGCTCGTTCATCTGTCCAAATACCATGGCGGTCTTGCTGATAACACCGGATTCTGTCATTTCATTATAGAGGTCATTCCCCTCTCTGGTACGCTCACCTACGCCTGTAAATACGGAGAAGCCGTCATGCTCGTTTGCAATGTTTGTGATCAGCTCCTGGATCAGCACTGTCTTGCCTACACCGGCACCGCCGAACAGACCGATCTTTCCACCTCTCTGATATGGGCAGAGAAGGTCAACGACCTTGATTCCTGTCTCGAGCATCTCTGTCGATGTCGCCTGCTCCTCAAAAGAAGGTGCTGGTCTGTGAATCGGCTCATAGCCCTGTGCCTCGGGAGCTGGTTTGTTATCTATCGGTTCGCCAAGCACGTTGAACATACGTCCAAGTGTGCTCTCACCGACGGGAACTGTAATCGGCGCGCCTGTCGAAACAGCGTCCATTCCTCTTACAAGTCCGTCTGTCGGCCCCATGGCGATACATCTTACCGTATCATCACCCAGATGCTGTGCAACTTCGATCGTCAGCTCAGTACCATCACTTCTCGTAATCTTAACTGCATCGTTCAGCTCTGGAAGCTGTCCCTCACTGAACTTCACATCAAGAACCGCACCGATAATCTGGGTAACTTTACCAATTATCTTATCTGCCATCTTTTTGTTTCCTCTCTATGAAAATTTTGAGCATAATTTAATTATTTTGTGCAAAGAACGCCTGCCCTTGGCGTTCTTTGCACCGAAACATAGAAATTCTCAGGTTGCAGCGCTTCTTTCCTCTGCAGACTTCGCAGGGTTAGAAAACCGTTTCGTTCTTACAACCCTGGAATTTCTTTTCGTCTTTATGATATTGCCTGCGCACCCGCGATAATCTCTGTCAACTCCTGCGTAATAGCGCTCTGGCGTGCCCTGTTATAGAGCAGTGACAGGCTCGAGATAATCTCATCCGCATTGTTGGTCGCATTGTCCATCGCCTGCATTCTGGCTGCATTCTCACTCGCAACAGCCTCAATCATCGCCCCGTAGATCAGACTCGTGATATACTTCGGAATGATGAGATCGATGGCATCCTCTGTCTCAGGCTCAAAATCCAGCACGGCCTTGTCATCATCGCTTCGCTCGTCCTCGATCTTAATCGGAAGCAGCTTCAGTCTGGTTGGTATATGCGTCACAGTGTTCTTAAATCCTGTGTAAACAACATAGATTTCGCCCACTTTGCCCGTTGCAAAGTCATCAAGCACCTGATTGCTGATCTTCATGGCATCTGCATAGATCGGCTCCTCGATCGCCGCGGAGTAATCCTCTCCCATTTCATAGCCAAGCCTTGCGAATGTATCCCTTCCCTTACTTCCGACCGGGTAAATGATCAAATCATCCTTATTCCAGTCATTGCTCTTCACAAGCTTAATGATATTGGAATTGTAGCCTCCGGCAAGTCCCCTGCTGCCTGTGATCACAATCACAGCCTTTTTTGAAGAATTGTTTGCCTTGAGATACGGATGATTGATATCCCCTGCTTTGGAAAGCATGGAAACCACCGTTTCATACATGCAGTTAAAGTATGTCTTAGACTTCTCCGCACGCCCCTTCGCCCTTTGCAGTTTGACGGTGGAAACAAGCTTCATGGCCTTCGTAATCTGCTGCGTACTCTGTACAGAGCTCTTACGTCTCTTGATATCTCTCATTGAGGCCATAAATATTCAGTCCCCCCTTCTTTCTATTTAAAGCGTCCTTTGAACTCTTCAATCGCTGCAATAAGCGTCTTCTCAGTTTCGTCTGAAATTACTTTTTCCTCCTTGATTGCCTTTGGCACCTGTGGATACTTGGTGTCAAGGAACTCAAAGAGCTCTGACTCAAATCTTGTGATATCAGCTACTGGCACATCCAGCAGATACTTTCTTGTTGCCACGAACAAAATGATAACCTGATACTCGACCGCCATGGGCTTATACTGTGGCTGTTTCAAGATCTCTTTGATTCTTTCACCCTGGTCAAGTCTCTCTTTGGTATCCGCGTCGAGATCGGAGCCAAACTGTGCGAACGAAGCAAGCTCTCTGTACTGTGCAAGCTCTGTACGAATCGGTCCTGCGATCTTCTTCATTGCCTTAATCTGAGCGGAACCGCCAACTCGCGAAACAGACAGACCTGCGTTTACGGCTGGTCTGAAACCGGAGTTAAACATCTCTGTCTCAAGATAGATCTGACCGTCTGTAATCGAAATAACATTTGTCGGAATATATGCGGAAACGTCGCCTGCCTGTGTCTCAATGATCGGCAGCGCTGTGATAGAACCCCCGCCGTACTCATCGCTCATGCGGCATGCGCGCTCAAGTAATCTTGAGTGGAGGTAAAATACGTCTCCCGGGAAAGCTTCACGTCCAGGCGGACGCTTCAAAAGCAGGGAAAGTGTACGGTATGCAACAGCGTGCTTACTCAAATCATCATAGATAATGAGCACATCCTCGCCGTTCTCCATCCACTCCTCACCGATTGCACAGCCTGAATACGGTGCAATATACTGCAGCGGCGCAAGCTCACTGGCTGTTGCGGCTACAATTGTCGTGTATGCCATAGCGCCAAACTCTTCCAAAGTCTTCACGATGCTCGCAACGGTAGAAGCCTTCTGACCGATTGCAACGTAAATACATTTCATATTCTGGCCTTTTTGGTTAATGATCGTATCTATGGCAATCGCGGTCTTACCAGTCTGTCTGTCACCGATAATCAACTCACGCTGCCCTCTTCCGATTGGAACCATGGCATCGATTGCCTTGATACCGGTCTGCATCGGCGTATCAACGGATTTTCTGGTAATAACACCAGATGCCACTCTTTCAATCTGACGATATTTTGTGCTTGCGATAGGACCTTTGCCGTCAATCGGCTGACCAAGCGCATTTACTACACGTCCAAGCAGGGCATCCCCTACAGGAACCTCCACCACTCGGTTGGTCGTCTTTACGGTATCACCTTCATTAATGTTCTTGGAACTTCCAAGCAACACAGCACCTACATTGTCCTCCTCGAGGTTCATGACCATGCCGTAAACCTCTCCTGGGAACTCAAGCAGCTCGCCCTGCATTGCCTTTTCCAATCCATGTACACGTGCGATACCATCTGCCACCTGAATAACCGTACCGACTTCCGATACTTCCAAATCAGAGGCATATCTCTTTATCTGATCCTTAATCACAGAACTGATTTCTTCTGGTCTTAAATTCATATGGATCTGCACCTTTCTTTAATTTTTTGGGAACCCAATCCCGCTATAATTGGATTGCTAACAGCTCACGCTGCAATTTATCCAACTTTGTCCGAATACTGCTATCCACTACCCTGTCACCCATCTGAATGACCATTCCACCGATCAGGCTGTTGTCCACATCATAAATGCACTCGATCGTCTTATATCTGGTGGTAGCAAGTAACCGACTCTCTATATCCTGTTTTTCCTGATCACTTATTGCGATAGCCGTTGTGACATAAGCCGTTCCGATATTGTTGTACTCTTTTACAGATGCAACAAAATCTTCCAGAATTGCCTCAATCTCTGTATAACGGTCTTTCTCAACAATCGTCACCAGAAATCCCAGCATTTCTCTGCTGATCTTATCCCGGAACACATTCTGCACCACCGCGAGCTTATCCTCTTTCTGGATCTTCGGATGGTTCATGAACTGCCCAAACTCCGCATTGGTGCGAAGCACTTCGAGAAGTCCAGCGGCCTCCTCCAAAAAGGCTGAGGTCTTATCCTCTTCAACGGCAAGTTCAAACAACGCCTGCGCATACGTTTTGGAAACTAGCTTAGCCATGTGCTATCACCTATTTCTTTCAATGTCTTATCAATGAGTTCATGCTGGGCATTTGTATCAATATTGGCTTGAACAATCTGGGCAGCCATAAGTGAAGCAACTGCAACCATCTCGCGCTTAACCTCGTCAGCTAACTTCTGCTTCTCGAGTTCAGCCTCTTTTCTGGCTGTCTCCACAATCCGGGCAGCCTCCTGCTTCGCATCGGCAACAATCTTTGCTTCGTTCTCCATGCCACGCTTGCGCGCGTCAGCTAAAATTGCTTCCGCCTCTTTGCCTACCTGACTTAGCTTCTCTTCGTAGAGGGCGCGTGTGTCAGCCGCTGCTTTCTGGTCAGCTGCCGCCTGATCAAGTTCTCCCTTGATCTTCTCTTTCCTGTCATTGAGCATCTTTCGCACTGGATTGAACAAGAAGTGCGATGCGACAAGGAACAGTACGAACATGGCGATGATCATGAGAACCGTATCCGCCAAAAGCTGGAAGTCCAGGTCAAATAACCGGCTCAATCCCTCTGTCTCGGTAGCAAGTATCATGGTGTGATTCACCATACCTTTGTACCTCCTTTTTATCATTCTATTCTCATTCTCAGAGAACAGCCCTGCCGTTCTCTTAACCGGAACTTCGTTTTTCTTATGCTGCGTCTTCTGCAGCATTCGAAAATCTTTCCGGTTTCATTATGGTACTAAAGGTTTTACGAACAGTAACAGCATGGCTACAAGCAAACCATAGAGACCTGTTGTCTCGGCAACCGCCTGACCAAGAAGCATCGTAGAGGTAACATCAGACTTTGCGCCTGGATTTCTTCCCACTGCTGCTGCTGCATGACCTGCGGCGATACCCTGTCCTACACCAGGTCCGATACCTGCGATAACCGCAAGACCTGCGCCAATTGCTGAACAACCTAAGATAAAGTTTGAATTAAATTCCATAATTAATTCCTCCTGCTTAAATAATCATATCGTTTCCTGTTTTCGGCAAACAGCGTAGCTGTTCTATTAACCGAAACTTTGTATTTCCTGTGCTGCGTTTTTTCAGCATTAGAAATTCCTTTTCGTGAAAAATCGATTTTGTTCGTCAGCGTCTTTTCCTGACTTCAAAAATCTCTTCATCATTGCTAGCCTTCGATAGCGTTGTTAATGTATGTCATTGTCAACATACAGAATACATATGTCTGGATTGCTCCAGAGAACAAATCGAAGTACACATGAAGCGCTGCCGGCCACGCTGTCGCAATAAAGCCGAGCAGACCATAGATCAATGCCATCATAACAGTTCCTGACAGAACGTTTGCGAACAAACGAAGTGACAGGGAAATGGGTACTGCGACATCTCCGATTACGTTAATCGGCGCCCATATTGGCCACGGGTCGCACAGTCCCTTGATCACACCTGAAACCTTCTGATACTTAAATTTGTTAAAAGTAATCAGCGTAAAGGTAATCAGACCAAGTGCAAACGTCACACCATAGTCAGCCGTCGGCGGCCTTAACCCCATCAGACCAGAGATATTACTGATGAGAATAAAAATGAACAACGTACCAATATAGTTAGCAAAGGCTGCACCATTTTTTCCCATAACACCCTTGATCATGTTGTCGAGCATTTCAACTACCAGCTCCACGACATTTTGGAAAGCTCCAGGGACCTCTGTCGCATGTTTGATTGCCCTGTTCGCGCACAGACAGAATATAATAATAATCGCCATGACGATAAATAGACACACATGCGTGGTTGTTATCCACAGCTTCTGACCAAAGAGTTCATATTGAAACACTCCATGCACCATAAAGTCAATGTCATCAGCGCCGGATAACAAAATTCCTGCTCCCATACACTCACCTCCTTGTTTTATTTCTTTATTCAGTTATTATTTGGTAACTGCTCGTCGCCTCGCAGTTACATTCTTTGTTCCTTTGAGGTATTCCCCTACACCTCATCGTGAGACAACCTAGCGAGCAGCGGCTGTAAATAAGCCGATATTTTCAGTCCCATGACTCCTGCAAAAGCAGCCAATGGATTGCCGATCCTCGTCAGCATCAGTATCCCCATGATAATCACCACCACGAGATACCTGATCATATTTTGTCTCGTTGCTGCTGCCTGCGCCCCCTTTACATCTCTTTCTACGGCGGAATTCAACGTGACCGCCATATGAAAGGCCATCAATATTGCCGTAAGTACTCCTATCCAGAGTCCTATACTGTAACCTGCCTTATCCTCTACGAAAAGGAGACCGAGCACCTGACACAGGATACCAAATAAAATGATCCCCAGAAGCAGCCCTGGAAGAGCTGTATTAATTTTTCTAAGTCTGGTCTTCATCCTTGTTATCTCCCTCGTAAATTTTCCTTGCCAGAATAAAGATATTTCGAAAGCCAGCCAAAGCTCCGACAAAGAATAATAAGACAAACATAAATGCGGTTCCCAGCTTCCTGTCAAGAAACAGTCCCGCAAAAGAGCACAAAAAAATTGGAACGAGCATATTGATACCAAACTGGGTGATCACAGCCAACGATTGGTAGACTGATTTTTTATACTTTCTATTTCTTCCCATTTGTCTGCCTCCACATGCCTCATATTTCCCATTTTCTTGATACTTCACTACAATTATACAGAAATTTGGTGGAATTGTCCAGTTTATACTTTATTTAACCATCACATCCGCAAAGGAGAACTTCCCTTCCGTCACTGCAAAAAGCTCCTGCTTTGCAAGTTTGAAGCAGTCAATCATTTCCGGAGAGAAAATGCCGCACTCCCCTTCCATAATCATGCGCGCCGCCTCCTCGACTGCAAATGGATCCTTGTATACACGTTTGCTTACAAGTGCATCATACACATCGACCACTGACACAATTTGTGCCCAGATTGGAATCTCATCCCCTTTCAACTGATCGGGATATCCGTTTCCATCATGCCGTTCATGATGATGTCTGCATATATCATAACAGTAATGATAAAATTCATTGTCCTCCTGCTTAAATTTCTCAAGGAGATCGCAGCCGTAGATCGTGTGCTTCTTCATCTCCTCAAACTCCTCCGCTGTCAGCCTTCCAGGCTTTAACAGGATACTGTCCGGTATCGCTATCTTACCAATGTCGTGAAGCGCTGATGCGTTGACAATCAAAGCTGCCTGCTCCTTTGTAATATTGTACTCCGGATACATTTCCATAATATATTTCAGGAAAAGCTGCGTAAAATATTTCACCCGCTGAATATGTTCTCCTGACTCAAGACTCCGGAACTCAACCACCGAGCTCAACGCATTGATCAGAAACTCATTGTTCCGCTCAAGTTTCTCTCTGCTCTCCCGGAGCTGTCTTGTGCGCTTCTCCAGTTTGCGCTCCAGATAGATTCTGTGCTCAAAGAGTTCCATAATATTTTTCGCGCGTCTCATGACAACATTCGGCGCAAACGGCTTGTAAATAATATCGGAAGCTCCATACTCATATGCCTTCTCGTCCGTTTCATCCGTCGCCTCGCCTGTAATCATGATAACTGGAATATAATCGATATAATCTGCATCATTCATGAAACGCAGCACATCAAGACCGGACTTCTTCGGCATCAGCAGATCCAGGAACATAAGGCAGATTTTATCACTATTTTCCATAATAGCATTGATGGCCTGCTCCCCATCCCCAGCTTCAATAATGTTATATTGTTCCTCAAATATGAATTTTATCAACTCGCGGTTTAACTCCGCATCATCCGCAATTAAGATTGTATCCTTCTCCATTGTCTCCATCGCCGTCTATTTCCTTCCTCTCACCGTACTACGCCAACAGCTTCTCAATCCCTGCAATCACAAGATTGTAATCCGCTGTCACAACATCCAGCATCTGCTTTGCACTCTCCAAATCCTTTCCGCGAAGCACTTCTGTAATTTCATGGCTGGACTGATAAAGACGCGTAAAGGCCATATTCTGACACATGCCTTTCATCGTATGAGCTGCCCGGAACGCCTCCTCGGCATTTCCGTCGTTGATGCACTGAACAAGTGCCTTATAACTCTCATCCCTTGTGAACATTCCTGCGAATTTCCTGATTCGCTCTTCTGTTCTGAGTCGCGACATAATCTCATTATAGTCACCGCCTACTTCCTCATAGAACTCCTGTACTGTCATAGTTTCCCTCCTGAATTCCTCTCATTTTACTACACAAAAATTGTTTTTTCCCACAATTAGAATTATATCGCATCTTTTCTCATAATTCAACCTCTTACTTATGAAAGAACCGCAGCATGAAATCCCTATGCGTTCATCTCCTCAATCATCGGCTGAATCTGCGAAATAATATGGTCCATATCTTCAAAGATAGCACTTTTGGTCGTTCCAAGATTGTTTGCGCACTCAATATGTTTGACAACCTCCTGGTACTGCTGCTTAATCTCATCAAAAAACTGCCCAATTGTCTGCAGCTCCCTCTGTGCATCATCAATCACACCAGAAATCTCTGTCTGTACAGATATCGTATTGTCTGCGGCCTCTATAATCCTGTTAAACGACTCATATGTACTGTTAACCGTATCAATATTCTGATTCAATGCATGCTGTGATGCAGTGATACTGTTGTTCAGTTCTCCGGTCCCGCGCTCCACCTCATGCACGCCGGTATCTACTTCCTTAGCCAGCTCCTTGATCTCGTCTGCCAGCTCCTTGACATTCGTCGCAACGACTGCAAATCCTCTGCCAAACTGTCCTGCTCTTGCCGCCTCAATGGATGCGTTGAGCGCCAGGATATTTGTCTGTTCTGCAATCGATATAATTTTTTTCATGCACCGCTGGATCCCCTCCACAGAAGCCTGCAGCTCTGAAAAAGTCTGTTCCATATCACTGTAAGATTTCTCTACCTGGACCGAAGTGCTCTTTAGCTCTTCCACCTTCCCATGCGCTTCGGAAACCGCGCCATTGATCGCTCCCCGCACCTGCCCAAACTGCCCTGCCACACTGTTAATATCCGAAAAAGACTGCTCAAAATTCACCAGTTGGTCGTGAAAGCGGTCCGCCTTTTTCATGACTCCCTTAAAAGAACTTCCTATCATGCCCAGCTCCCACAAGGATTCAACCTCCTTGCCGACCAACTCCTTTTGATAGTCCTTCAAACTGTCTGCCACATGCTGTATCGGATAAAGACTTTTTCCACTGTCTTGTCGATTGCCCGCCTTTTTCCATTGTATTTTTGAAAATGCCATCTTATACCCTCCTTTACTCAAATACTACACAAGTCATGGACTGATTCACAAAACGATTGTTGTAATGCTCCCCATATCCAATCAGCCCTGCATGGCTTCCCAACTCCGACATCTCCTCCAGATAGGTCTGCATATATCCGCGCTCGCAAAACAGCTTATAGCGGAAGAGGCAATTGACTGAGAAGATCGCGGAGCGCTTGGGGAAATCACGACAAATGTTCTCAATCGTCCGCTGCACGACAGCCTCATAGTCTCCAAGATTTAATAAGAGTAACACATCCGAGTCATTTACCTGGCGAAAGCAGGCAAGCGCATCCCCTCTAACATCTTTAATAGAAATAATACAGGTGTCTCCTCCGTTAATTTTCCCAAAAGGATTCTGAAAGGTCTGTGTCAATATCTCCTCATCTGTCACATGGAGGATACTTTTGTAAACCTGCTTGGCCGGTCTTCCATTCAATGTTCCGATCACGTAATTCTCTTTGTCCGTGTCTGAAGCAATAAACCGATAATTTCCCAGCTTTTGATAAATATTTTCCTTGTATGTCTTTACCCGTCCATTTAAATTTCTCACAATGGCATATGCCACTGCATCCTCATAAACCACTCCGTTAACAGATACCTTCCCCGCATCACCTGTTCCGCCAACCAAAGAAATCCCGCTGCGCTTCAGCACGGTATTAATCGTCGTCAGCACGCAGGCATCATTACCAGCGCAAAAGTCGATACACACGGTATCCTCCTTGGTGCCATTGATCCGACGCACACTCTCCTCAAGCCGATGAATGTATTTTACAGGCATAACAGAGACTTGTTCCAGAACATTTGCAACTGCATTGACTCCATCCAGGAATGCAATGACGCCAACCCCCTCTTCCACCATCCTGATATCATAGCTCATCCCAATACAGCCAATACTTGGGACGCCTGGAAAACGTCTTTCCAGTGCCTTCACATGTGACTCAAACTGAGCATTGTTTGACATCAACATAATAAATTGGGGATTCTGCAATCCGTTGACTGCTTCTGCCAGATTCCCGCTCCGACTCATTCCAAAAAACTGTCTCATGCTATCGCCTCCTTAACGTATTCATTTTCATTTGCCTAAATTTTCCGATAACTGTTATGATTATACGTTAAAAATGCATAAAATGCAACGACTATTTCACAGAATAAGGTTCTGAGCAAACACCCATAAAAACATTGAAGCCGACGCAAAAAAGAGGTAAACTAGAGTTGTAACCGTTTACCTCTTTGATTAAGGAGAACACGTATGGAACATTTAAAAATTTATCGCAAACGTATGATACCTGATGAATGCATTTTATTAAAAGATGATCTCATCCTCGAGAGAACCGATGACAGGATCATCACCAAATGGAACACCCTAAAACCGCGCCGGGATTTTCATCATGGCTACTCCTGCTATTTCCTTAAACTTGGTTACAAAGTGAGCAAATTTTACCGTGAGGATGACACGCTTCTATACTGGTATTGTGACATTGTAGACTATACCTATCAGGAAACAGAACATGCACTGATTGTCACAGATCTTCTCGCCGATGTGGTCATCTATCCGGATGGCTATATCAAAGTGCTTGATGTCAATGAGCTTGCCATTGCCCTCGAGAAAAATCTATGCGAACCACATGTCATCACGCAGGCGCTACGAAAACTCGACAAGCTGCTGAATCTGATTTACGATGACAAATTTGACACCTTGTCATCGGATATTGAGAAGTGGATCGCCTCTCCTTAGTCTGAAACAGAATAATAACAGCATTTCAGGCATGTCTGTGTTCTTGACGTTGGGCTTTTTTAAACTTTTAGCTATTTTTCGCAACTGCTCGATATGAGTTTTACAGCCTGCTATGCGCCCGTTTTTCGAGCGGCATCCTCAAAGAAAAATCCTGCGTACTATCATGCAAAATAGAGCGGACAGAATTGGCCAATATTGCCGTTGGCCAATTCTGTCCCTTGAAAAATGTTTGAATTTCGAGTAAAGTAAAAGTGTCTTAAGTATTTTTTATAGATTATGGCAAAAAATCGATTTTTTAAAGACTACAAATTGCCGCGTAGTCATGTCACAGCGTATTGACATGTTGATAGTGAAACTAATCAAACACATATCAGCGAAAAACTTAAGAGCGTCAAATAAATTGTGTATTTTCTTAAAACTGCCCTTGGAGATTGTCTCAAATCCTCAAAAAACCATAAAGGCTGGAATGCTTCCCCTGACAGGCTTCCGAGAATTGAAGGGCCGCTTCTAAGCTGTTTTAATAAGGTAGTATTTTGGAAACTACTTGCACACTTCATCTGACAAGCACTTAAACTTTGATAAATGAGGCACGGTCATTTATAATTTTACCGATATGTCGGCGAAAATTAAAAGAATACCAGCAATTGATACGTGTCGGTATGATTTTAGGCTTGTCAAGCACTGTATTTTCGCAGAAAATGTAATTCATATCAGTAAAAATCTGCATGATTGTGATTCGATATAATTATTAGTTAATTATCATTCCGCCAATACAGCAGGCACTTAACAAGGACATCTTGCGCAGAATGGCAAAATTTTGGTTCTGGCTTGTCCAGGTTAGGTTTGTACTAGATCAATAAAATGGAGGTAGACGTTACAAATGAAACATTTCAATATCAAAAAGCTATTGATGATGCTCGCAATTGTCATTATCATTCAAAATGGTACGATTATTGTCTACAACACAGCCGATGATACTGGCTCTTATTCGGAGGAGGAAGGCGCTTCAACATACAGTGATCGCCCATGTCCAGACGATCATCATACATGAGAATTTTTTTATGGTAAAATTCCTCATAATAAATTTGCTTACAAAAATGGCTGAGTATAATACATTGATTTATACTTTCAGTCATTTTTTCATTTTCCTCTGCTTGACCATCTTTAATATTCTGTTCATTTTCATTCCATAAAATTTCATAAAGATACCCATCAATTCCCCATATTCTTTTGCACCTCAAATCCTCACTCAATACCTTTTTTGCCAAATCGGTTGACAATTGATACTCTTCCAGATTTCCTAATTCACATATTGCACGTATTGTAGCAAACTCATACATCGCAATACACTCAGATAACACATTCCTTTTCTCATGCCACTCAAAGAAATCTATTAGAAAATTAATGCACTCTCGCTTCTCCTCATCGGACAATCCTTGAATTCTTTTACGAATACATGACATTTCCATTTGTGTCAAGTATACCTCTTTCATTTGGTATAGATCTTTCACTTTCAAAGTACACTGAAGAGCTGCTTCTTCCCTTGCCACAAATTGCTCTTTTGTAATTTTGCCCTCCATCCAGTCCAGCGATGCTTCCGCTTCCATGATATATTGCTGATTTTCTAATATTTCATCAGAAACCCGTGCTTTCATTCGCCTTAAGACTTCTCGTGCTTTTTTCGGTTCACAGTTGTTACGACAGTCCGCCAGCTCCTCTCTCAGCTTCAGCACTTCCCTGTCATTTGACACAAGACATGCCCTTTGAAATTCTTTAGACAGTCCGAGTTTTTTCAACAAAACACCAAGCGTCTCCTGCTGCATGTTCACTTCCCTTTTCTCTGTTCTGCGCAGTGTCCTCACAGAACAATCGCCTCCACACAGCTCCTTTTGCGTAAGACCATACATTGTTCTGCGAATGCGCAGAACATCACCGACATAGAACATCCATCTCTGCCGATACAGATAGGTACAATCCTGCATATATGCATGCACACCATATTCTTCGGAGAGCTCTCTCAACAGTTTCGCCAGTTCTGCGCTCTCCTTGCAAGCCGTTCCAGACCTCTCCAGTTCCTGTAATTCTCTGCTCTCATCCAGGCTTTTATCGATGCGCTCTAATATCTTGACCTTTATCTCCAAAATTTCCAGCAGATAGAATGCCCGCCCTGTGTCTCTGAGCATTTCAATTGCCCGGTCACAGATCTGCAAGCCCTCCCTCAACCTGTCCAGCGTCTGCCCACCCAGTTCAGAAAAGCATTCCTGCAGATAGTAATATGCAATCTTAGGATAGATTTTCACCTTAGAAAAGGTATCATAGACAGAAGTTTCCACAAATGCCATCAAATCCTTACATTTCTCCGAAAAATCCGCAGCTCTATGATAAAACCAGTACTCCAGAACCATATTGACTTCCTGAATGGACAACAGCCTTTTCGCAATGCATAAGCTCTCTACATCCGGGACAGTCAGCTTTACAGCCTTTTCGTAACAGCCACCAATTTCACCCAACGCTGCGTCTTGCTGTTTCAAAATTTCCGCCCGCATCACGAGACAAAACTGTTGTTTGATTTTATCCTTGCTCACTTCGGGTTCCTGACGCTCATATGCTACAAGCAGTTCCTGCGCTTTCTGTAAATCTTTCCGCTCAATTTCGCATAAAATATTCCGCTGTTGTTCCCACGTCGTATAGTCCTCAACGTTCAGCAGGTTTTCATACAAATCACTGGCGATTCCCAATCGCCCCAGCAAACGATCCCGCATATTTTTGCAAACTGGTCGCTGCCCCTTTTCAATACGTGCAAGCTGACTGGCAGTCATGAGCCCCTCTGCCAACTGCTGTAACAGCACCTTTTCTTCCTTCCGCACCTGACACAAAAATCTGGAAAAGTCCTGATCTACCTCCGATAATATTTTTAACACATCCTTGTTTTTCTGCATTGGCTCATGTCTCCTTTTCTTTTGTCTGTTGTACTTTTATTTATTCAATTTTTTGCATTATATGTTCCAATGTCAGCAAGATTCAGCGCATATTTCATCAGCTGTTCGAAATCATACTGTTTTTCTCTTGGACATTTTTCAATATAATCTGGAATGCGCTCTTCCCTCTCATCGCCGGTCAATAAATAGGTGATATCGGTCCCCAGCTTCTCATATATTTTGACAAGCTTTTCAATACTGGGAGCTTTCTCGCCGCGCTCAATCATTCCGTAAAATCCCGTACTTACTTCCAACAGCTCCGCCATTTGCTCCTGCGTATAATGCAGTTCTCTTCTTTTCACCAGAAGCCGATTCCCTATGTTGACATACAATTCTCGTTCTTCTTTGTTTTTTCTTTTGTTCTTCATAAGCATTATTCCTTTTCTTCTATTTATATAGTATATTTTATATAAATATTTTAAAAGAAACTATTGGTCAATGCTTTTTGATACCTATAGGTATTATTTTTGTTCATCGAACGGTTGATGGAAGATTCCATAATTTTAATGATATAAATTTTTTGCAGAATAGGCAAGGGACAGAGTTGTCCAAAAATTATTTTTTTGCCTTTTGGGAGATTTGGAATTTCATTTAATTACAAATTGTTATTCTTTTCTACACATAATAAGGGGCAGAATTGAACAATTTTAACATTTTTCAATCCTGTCCCTTGAAAATAAATGCACTTTATACGTAAACTCTTCACAATGACTCAACTATTTTTTCCAGCATATCATACGTTTGCTGATCTGTACTTTCTCCTTGAAGAAACGACGCCTTGATGCCACATTCCCGCACTTTATTAATCCAATTCAGCGTTTTCTCCCTGTCACCTGTCTTATGCAGCATTCCGTAGTAAATGTATGCCAACTCATTTGAGACATTTGTATGAAACACTGTAGGGTCATCAGAATTAATGCAAACCATCACATTATTCTCTCCATCTGGTCTGTTTAATTGATAAATCTGATTATCAATAATCTTATCCACTTCCCCAATTGCAACATTTGAAGAAGGATTGATCTCAACAATAATTCCTTTTCTGCTCATTTTTTTACGAAGTATATTTTGCAGTACTTCCGTAATCTGAATATCCTGTTCTGTCACCTCGTAATGAATCGGCTGCTCCATTTGAAGCAGAAACTTTCTGCAATGTCTTGATAGTGCAATTTTTTCATCATTCCATACAATCTCATCACAGGTCTCACTGCGAACCTCTTTACAAAACCCAACATCATCTGCCTTTCTGCAGTAACCATAATCCACAAATTTAAAGTCAAACATTTTCAAATACCCTTCTATTAAGCCTTGTAAAGAAATGCTTTTAGATTTGCCATAAATCTTTTGAGCCAACTCATATATGCGTCTTTCCAGATAAGTTGCCAATGTGGAATGAACGCTAACAATATCCTGACTGAGTACATAATATGCCCAAAGATAATTATCCAATGCTTCAATCTTGGGTAATACTACAAATGGATTATGATGTTGCCATCGCTCTGGGGAAATACCAAGTGCTGTCCCATGCCCTATCCTGTCCCCAGAATGAAACTTCAAAAATGTAACCGCCTCATCCATTCTGCGCAACCCAGATAAAATATGTCTGAAATCCTCCCCCGCATGAAAGGTAAAACGCAAGCTTTGTGTTGGTAGTTCCATTTGGTTATACTGAACCCGTTCTACGGAACTATCCCTTGCCTTTTCGTACGCTTTCAAGAATACCCATACAGGCGTTGAATTTTCCAGACTTGCAGCATCAATTCCTACAATGTATTGGTTTAGTCCTGGAATTGCATCTCGCAGATTTCGCATATATATTATCTGTTCACAATATTTTTCTGCCAACATGCCGAATTGTATTTTCTCCTTGGTTCCTTCTAAGATACATTTGTCCGGAACCGTATCATCCTTTTCTTTCAGGAGATGGAAAACCAAACCAGCTCTCGGAAATGGCCTTATGACCTTATAAACTCCCTCTTTGTTTATACAATAATCAGTCCTAATAACATTGCGATATGCTTCCAAAAATGCCCTGACATCCTTCCGTAAACAAGTTTCCTTCTCACTAATTGACATTCTAAATTCAATTTTTTTCAAATTGCTGTTATGGAACTGTTTTCGAAGCGCTTGTTCCCAATAAACTCTTTTGCTCTCTGGTTTCGATAAATCTGAAGAAAGTTTCCCATATAACCGGTTGAGTTTTGAGTCCTTTCTATAATATTCCCCCTGAAAATAATCAAGTCCTCTAATATTTTTCTTCTGAACTGTACACCCAAATGCATAATTCTTTATCCGCAGATACTGAAGGATACATCGGGATATCTGCCTTGTGTCAGACTGCTCACTGATTTGATCATTCAGATATCGCATTGCATAAAACAAAAAAATATTTTCATCAGAGGTATGTACATCAACAGGAACTTGAAAAATTTCCTGCATCATCGACCTATCCGTCTCCTGTTCTGGAAGAATCTGCAAAAGCCTCTCCCATAGCTTCTGGTAATAGAGAAGCAGTTCATGTTTCGCCTCATCTTCCTTCATGCTGCCCCATTGCTTCCTGTAAAATTCTTTCAGTTCCTTTCCAGATTCGAAATATCCAACCAGTTCTTCCAAATCATTGTCACATATGAAACAGTCACTAAGCTTCAAAGCCACATATATGCGTACGACTCCTGCTGCCAATACAAAAGACAAAATATTTACTTCTTCCTGCCTGGTTCGCCCCCACTCAGGAGTGTCTCTCTCAATGTCCCTTACGGAAAAACCACTTAATGGTTTCATTAGAGCTTCCCATATCTCAAAAAATGACATAGACACACCTTTGTGCAAATGGTTCTCAGCAACACCTTCTTTCAATATCATATCCAACTGCTGGTCTGCGGCCTCGATCTGCCCATAATAGTTGTCCAGGCTCCTGATATCGTTCTGCGGATTTTTTGCCATATAAAGCATCACGATAAAATCCATTGGAATATGCATATTCATGCTGTGAAACAAAAATATTTTATTTGTATCCCCAAAATCTCCAAAAAAATCCTCCTCACAGTCATTCTTCCAATATTTGTACACAATCTTACCATCTCGCTGAGATATCATGGCTCGCGTGATCTTATCAAGACAATCCAAATACAGCTTCATAACATCCTGATAGCTGCATTCGCGAAGAGCAGACATATAACACCTTTCCAGATACATGTACACTTCATCATAGGAATACACGCTGCAGGTTCGTTGAACATACTGTATTGCAGCAGTCTGAAGTCTTTTCTCTGTTTCTTTCCGCGTTTTTTTGTTCCTGATGATCTCTTCAAAAAAGTCTTCTTCAAAAAAGTCAAGGGATGCAAAGGGATAACATAATATCGTCAGATATCGGTTTATTGTATCATTCATGTCCCTGTCCTTCCTATGTAAACAACTTCTCGAATACTTCCTCTGTTATGTCAAGTTCTTTACTGACACTCTCATAAATATCGCTCTGGCGCTTTCTTTCAGCAATCGCATCACTTTCTATTAAATGTTTTGCAAATGTTGCAATTATCTCTGCCTCCGTTCCCGCTTTCGCTGCATCACTATCATTTGCCTGTAGATATCTAAAGTAACTATGAAAGAAAAATCTACACTTGTCTTCCGAAAGAATTTCTTCCAAGTTGCTCCAGTCAGTTTCTGTTATTTCCATCCTATTTTTAAGTTCCTCAATCCTCTTTTCCTGAAGCAGATATTTGAAATAATAAGATCCCTCTTTATCATATTGGATATCCTGCTCATCCGCATATTCCTCCAAAAGTGTATCTATAGACGTTTTGGGATTCCCATGGTGATAATATCTTTCGAGTATTTCATTTACTGCAACTTCTATTTCTTCCAATTGTAAAGTAAATCTATGTTCTAAATCCCTTTGATAATTATCAAAAAACTTCTTCTCCCTACTTTGCACCTCGTTAATAATTGCATCCCATTCAGGCGTACGGATCACTAGCGGCAGTTCTTTCATTTCCATTAACAACTGGTTTACTTCTGTTCTTCCATATCGTATCTGCGGATGATTGCGTATGAATTGCCTCAACAGGCATTGAACTACAAGCACATGATCCAATGACATATAGTAGTTTCCATCCTGAAATTGATTTCTATCGGATGATGGCAAAAACAAATAAGATGGAATATTCTCACAAAAATTACATATAAGTGCTTTCCCGCTAACCCCTTTGTCACAATTTTTCAGCTTGGAATATCCCCCCTCTGGCTTTAGGATGCTGCTGGCATCGAATACCAGTCTCCCCCTGGTCATTTTTTCTTTGATACTGGAAATTTTACGCTTTAAATAAGGTAATACTATATCTGTAGCATACGGATGATCCCACAACTTCTTCTCATCAATCTGCATAATAACTTTCATTTCCAAATAATCATTTTCTTTTCCCACATTCTCCGATAAAAACCGATAGTTACCTCTGCCCAATTCCACAACCTGGTAGTGATCCATAACCGAATGCATCCTTTGCATCACTGCTTTTGCAACACTTGAAGAAACTAAATATTCAATCATTTCTCCCAGATTCACAGCATCCTTTCTTTCTGCAAAAAATTTTTCATAGAACATCCAATACAGAAAACTCTCATGCTCTTTTTTTGCCAATAAATAGAATGCTTTGTTGTGTTCCAATTGTGCTATTAAATTTTCTATATTCCAAAAATTTATCGCTGTCAGTTGTCCTGCTTCTGTCAGAGAAGTCTTCCCGTGAACATGAATGGATACCAATTTCAGCAATTGCCTCCCATATACCACATCCGGATTCAATGAAAGTTTATTTAAGAGTGCATTCATGCATTGTGGCATCTTCTCACAAAGTGCTGCTATGGATTCTTTCTGGGAATCCTCTGTTTCATACATCGCATTCACTGCCTTTGCAAAAGCAGATGCCACTTTATAAGCTTTTTCCTGCTCCGAAATATTATTCCAATCCTTGTCTTCGCTCAGGATTTCATAAATAGCCTCTCGCCCCAAACACCGAATCAGTTGCAAATTCAATATAAACTCTCCCTGCAGCAGAAGGCATGATAAGATATATTTCACCGTAGTTTTATTCTTGTCTTCTGGAAAAATAATTTTTTCTTTCTTAGAGGCAATCTTCTCATCAATCCGCTCATCACAAAGATACTCTTTGACAATCTCATTCTTCAAATCCGTATATTTAGGAGCTTGTTCTATTTCCTGCTGAAATACTCTGGCTGCAAAATCTGTAAGAAGAAAAATAGAAAAACGCTCTGTCGGATCCATTTTTGCCTGATTTTGATTTCCATAAAGTAACTGGTATGCATTTTCAAAATTAACCCGGACCTGATCTCGCTCCAGTACAATAATCTGATGAAATAATTCATTTTTGTATTTTGCATATAAAGGTTTTGCATCTACAATTGTCTCTATCAGTCTCCAATATTCAAGTATCCTTTTTTCGTTATCCGCACTCTCTGTTTGTTCTTCCAGCAATGTATGCAAATCCTGTAACACATTATATACATTGTTTAGAGCGCGAGATGTAAAGTCAAACATATGGAAAGAGGCATTTAAACTTTTCCGCTCTCCATTTTCTATGTATGAAAAATAGGATTGTTTCCATGTTTCATTCTTTCCCGCCATCAGCAACTCCATAAAGTTTTTCTGACCAGCCTCTGCATCATCAGAAACCTTATAATGTCCCCGCTCCTCTAATGACCAGTATTTGATTGCTTTGCGATAAGCAGGCGGAATAATTTTTCTTAAATACTCATATGCCAACAACTTTTTACGTTCTAACAGGATACTTTTATCCCCATCCTCTGTGGTCGAATAATATGTCTTACAGAATACACTTCCATTTAATGCCTCTTCCTGTCTTAAAAATTCCAGAGTCAATGCCTCCTCAAAGGTTTCCATATCTCCCGAAATGAATGTAACAATATAAGGATTAGACAAGTATGAAAGAAGTGTTTTTACCACATCCATACATTTTGTAGTGCTCAAGTCAATATCATCGATAAACAAAATCATCATAGCGTTGGACGTATCCGGCCCATTCTGTTTTAAAAGTATTTGGACAAACTTATTAAATTGTTTTATAAATTCGGTATCAGAATTAAATATCTCTTTTGTTTTATCCACATAGTATTGCTCTGTCGTAAACTGCTGTATCAAAATATCCCTATAATCTTTTTTAATGTAGCAATATTGCTTTACAAGTTCATTATACGATTGCTCTAACTGACTACGTCCCGTATAAATACAGTCGCTGCTCGTCTCTTTTCTATCCTTTTTCTTCTTTTCCTCCACTATAGGGCGCAGCATTCCCAAAACCACATCCATAAGTGTGGTTCCATTTGACATATTCTCAGGGACCACAATCGGCAATATAATATCATTATGTGAATTATTTTCTTCTAGTCTTTTACGAAATGTTCTCAATATAGAGGTTTTTCCGGCTCCTCTACATCCCATGATTCCAATATTATTTGTCTTTTGATCCGGCATGTACTGATTTTCTGTGCTAGTAGGTATGGCGCTACGAAATACCTCAATTTGTCCATAAATGGAATTGGCATTAGGCAAAATCAGATTTAATTCATTGTCTGATAAAACCCTTGCTCCCAACTTTGTCCTTTGTTTACTCATCCCATTTTACTCCTTTACATTTGATTTCTATTCTATACATATTTTTCAGGCAAAACAGCTTTCTATCACTCCAATATCGCAAATCCAAGAAATGAATCCAAAACATATAGCGGCAACAGATTTGATCCAGTTCTATTTCACATCCATTAGATTTTCAGCAACATTCTGGCTAAGTTGGAAATTATATGCGAAGGTCATCCAACTCTGCGAGCTGCTCCACTGCGCGCTGGCGGTATATGCAATCAGGAAATTCCAAAGCAGTCTCATAATACCCTCTTGCCTGAGCATATTTTTTCTGATGTTTTAACGCAACCGCACACAGATAATTATTCCGACAGCTATTGTTCACATCTAATGCCCTTTTCCAATACGTGAGGGCATTTTCATATTGACCAAAATCAAAATAAAA
The DNA here is from genome assembly GCA_947178145.1 of uncultured Lachnospiraceae bacterium. Taxonomy (GTDB): domain Bacteria; phylum Bacillota; class Clostridia; order Lachnospirales; family Lachnospiraceae; genus COE1. The sequence goes on from CAMWXE010000041.1 coordinate 40,850, forward strand.
GCCTCCATATTCCTGCAGTACTTCCTCACTTAATGGGCTGAATATTTCTAGGCATTCCAAGTACATCAGTGCCTTATCAAAATGTTCCTCTTTCCTGTTATTTTCCAATGCTGTCCTCTTATTGGCTGCCACGGCTTCCAGCAGCTTTGAATCCCCAATCCGCTCTACTGTTATTATAATATTGTCTATTGCAGGCTGGTATTGCGGATCTTTTTTGTGCGCTGTCCAGAAATCAACCAGCGCTTCCCAAAGCATGCCACGTTTCCGGTAACAGCGTCCCCGGGTATTGTTAAACCATCTGTTTTCTGACAGCGCTAATGCACGTTCGCAGTCCTCAATTGACTCAAGGTAAGCGCCTTTCTGACACTTGACATACGCACGGCATCCAAAGGAATTCCCATTTCCAGGAAAACGCCTGCATGCTTCCTCTGCAAACCACATGGCCTGCTTATAGTCCCCCCTCTTGGCAGCTTCCTGAATCAACTCTGAATATGCAGCAAAAGAGTCTGAATCCAAGAAAATGGCATATAAATAATCACTGATTGCTTTCTGATAATTCTGGTTGTCAAGTTTCATAAGAAGCTTGCCTCTCCTCGTATATAATCTTGGATTTCGTTTATCCTTTGCGAGCTTTTGTTCCACATCCCACAGTTCATTCCGTGTCTGAATGTACTGTTTTTTCTGAATCTCATTCACCTTATCCAAATAATCCAGACACGCGTTCTCTATGACTGTGCTATTGGTATGAACGGAACATTTTTCAAGAATGTTCACCAACAACTGCTTTATCATTTTTTTATCGCCCATTCTTACCGCCATCTGCCTTGGGTTAAGGGAGCCCTGTCTCACTTTCTCGCTCTCAATATCGAATCCCGGCACGATCAACAATGCGCAGGCATTCTTACCTCCCCATGCTGCCCCCATCTCATTCAGACAAGCAATACTTTCATAAAAATTGTTTGACAGTAAAAAGAGCATATACGCATCTTCACCAATCTGTTTTTTCAGATGTTCAAAAATATCCTCATTTACCGGAATGCCTGTATCTGCATCACTTGAGAAGAAAACATGTCCTTTTAACCCGATTGTATGAAGAAGCTCCAAGACTGCCTGTCCATATTCCCTATCCTTGCCAGAATGGCTGATAAATATCTTTCTTTTGGTATCCTGTTCCATAGATAACTTCCTGCCTTATTTTTTTGTTTATTTGACATAATAGTGTCTCTTAATCCAGGAAGAGAGTCCATCCAGCCCTGGATATATAATGCGTTCATTTACATTTAGCTGGTCCAGCATATCACGCACCCTCCACTTCAACGACTTATCAATAATGTATTTTATCGTATGTTCTGTTTTCGAATTCAGGAAAGACTCTATATCTGATATTTCTCTTGGAATTACAGAAAAATAAGAATATTGATTGATTATCCTTTGATCCACGGATGGCGGTTCTAATAGAATCATCGAATTATTTCCCATGTCATTGTCATAGTCATCAAGACACTGGACTACTTCATTTAACATTTCTACTGTAAAAAGATATGCATTTTCTTCTCTCAATTTATTTTTATATTCACGTGGCAGCAATCCATTTATCTCCTCAATGTCAATGGCCCAAACTACACAATCATTTTGGTCCATTTCTTTAAAGGCTTCACCACTTGTTGCAAAATGGAGTCCGATCAAAGGCGAGTATGTCCAATCAAGTAACCTGGTCGGCAATCCATGATGCTGTCCTATAATTAACTGGCTCCAAACCGAACTCACAAGATCCGGCACCTCAATAGAAGCATACTTTGTAAAATTTCTTAAAATGGAGCTTTCCAAATTGTAACCTTTGTATTTACAATTTCTATGCAGACTTGTATCCAAATGAAAATTGATGTTTGGCAACCCTCTATATAGATAAGAAGATCGATATCTGTCGATGGCGTCCTCATACCTCTGCTCTGAAATAATGTCCCAAATCTCTTTCAGTTCCTGAATCTTTTGTACCTTAACCACTTTTTACCTCCATATTTCTGCGCTTAACTGACTGTCAAAATGCACAACTACTTCTGCCATTTACAACATTGATTTTTGAAAAATCCTTCCCTGTCTGATTCTAAACTATCATTATTTATTCAACAAAACAAGGGACAGAATTGACCACCCTTGAATCTGTCAATTCCGTCCCTTTCTTATCTTATGGATAAACTATGAATATACTACTTATATTCACCACGCCACAATTTCATACATTCCCATACTTTCGCTCCACCCCAATACTTCCATATAGCAGCTTGTAGTAGGATGTCCCACGGTGTCACCCATTGCAAATGCTTCCAAATCCGTGTAAGCCGCCCATTCAATGTTGTGCGGATCTATAAAGCCTGTTCCCCAGCCTCCACCATTATAATTATCATCATAGTTATACCATTCAAAGATATCATGCTGTCCGATGGTCTCGCTCCAATTACCTTTGAGAGAAGGATCCCATGTAATGCCATTCAACTCCACAATGTTGCGGTAGATTGCTATAACTTCTTCTGCGGTATATTCATCTCCCGATGCCGGCACCGGCAGTTCCGGATACACATATTGGGGCGGAAGCGCCACACGCCCCTCTGCTTTCCCGTTATTTTTGTAATGCTGGTAAAGCATCTTGGTATTCCTTCCAAACATCTGCATCAAGTCAGGATATGTCTCAGCATAATAATCACTGTCAAATAATGTACCGTCTTCCTGCCTTTCTGGTACAGCGCAAGCCGTCGCACCATTTCCAAATACCATCCCCATTACCAACAGTACTGCTGCCATTTTTCTCTTCATGTGCTCTTTCCTCCTAAGTTTTTACAATTTTACACTCGTTTCCTGTCTTTCCTATTACTGTTCAATCCATAGAACCTGTTTTGCCCCTTCTCCCATATCCGCTTTTAAATACAGTATACTCAAACAGCAAAAAAAGTGCAACGATAAGTTATACTCCTAATATATGCTTCGGCCTTCCTGTTGCGTTTCGCTTCCAAAGGCATTGTGTTCCTGCTGCGTTTTCAGGAAACTTTTCTATAATAAAAATTCTATAATAAAAATAAACAGGAATCTACGAAAACAGATAAAGTTGCACTCATTCCCAAATATGTGTATACTGTATTTAGGAAATAGAATAAAATTGCCTGTTTTATAGGAGGTGTGGATATGGGCAGCCGTACTATCGTAAACCTAGGAGGACAGCGGTTTGACCGGATACGGGAACAGGGGGCTTTTTATATTGATAAGACCGGATTTATCAAAGAATGGTGGGAAGACGGTTCGGATGTGACACTCATCACCCGCCCGCGCAGGTTTGGCAAAACACTAAACATGAGTATGACTGCGTGTTTTTTCTCCAATCAATATGCAAACAGAGGAGATTTATTCGAGGGACTGGAAGTCTGGAACGATGAAAGATACAGGCAGCTCCAGGGGACATATCCTGTGATATTTCTGAGCTTTGCGGGGGTAAAGGCAGCCAGATATGCAGATATGGAATACCTGCTGACAGAGACATTTGCAAAATTGTATGAACAAAACAGATACCTGCTCAAGGGAGGACTTCTGAGTGAAAATGAGGTTGAATATTATAACAGGATAAAACCGGGAATGGATGGAACGGCTGCATTCGGAGCCGTCAATTCCATGTGTGAGTTTATGCACCGCTATTATAAAAAAGAAGTAATCATTCTCCTTGATGAGTACGATACCCCAATGCAGGAAGCATGGCTTGGCGATTACTGGGATGAGGCTGTGAAGTTCTTCAGAATCTTTTTTGACAATACGTTCAAGACAAACCCACATCTGTATCGTGGAATCATAACAGGGATTGCGAGAATCTCAAAGGAGAGTATTTTTTCAGACCTCAACAATCTCAAAGTAATGACAACCACATCGAATCAGTATGCCACGTCATTTGGCTTTACGGAGCAGGAGGTATTTCAGGCGCTCGATGACATGGGACTTGGCAGTGAAAAAGAGAATGTCAGGCGATGGTATGATGGATTCACGTTTGGAAAGCACACAGACATCTATAATCCATGGTCTATCTCTTCCTTTATCGAAAATAATGGGGAATATGCAGCATACTGGACAAACACGAGTTCAAACAGTTTGGTAAATTCTCTGATTCAGAGAGGAAATATATCGGTTAAGCAGATAATGGAAACGCTCATCACAGGCGGCAGCTTTACAGCTGTGATCGATGAGCAGATTGTATTTACCCAGCTTGACGGCAACGGGAATGCCATCTGGAGCCTGCTGCTTGCCACAGGATATTTAAAAGTACTGGAAGTGGATATTGTAGGGATACGCAAAGATAAGCTGTATACACTGACCCTTACCAATCTGGAAGTTAAAATCATGTTTGAAAACATGGTGGATCGTTGGTTCCAGCAAGGCGAAACAGATGCTTATTATAATGAGTTTATCAATGCCCTATTAAATGATAATGTCAGAAAGATGAATACATTTATGAACAAGGTTGCGCTTGAAACGTTCAGCTCCTTTGACAGCGGGAATAAGCCGTCTGATGAAACGCATCCCGAGCGTTTTTATCACGGCTTTGTACTTGGCATGGTGGTCAATCTGGCGAGTCGATATAAAGTCATTTCAAACAGGGAGAGCGGGTACGGACGCTATGATGTGATGATTAAACCGCTGGACAGGTCTGACAAGGCTTTTATCTTTGAATTTAAAGTGATGGATGCGGATGACGATGAGGATACGCTTGAGGATACGCTTGCAAACGCCCTTGCACAGATTGAGGAAAAGCAGTATGAGACAGCGCTTATCGCGGAAGGATTCGCGCCGGAACGCATCAGGAAGTATGGGTTTGCATTTAAAGGCAAAAAGTGTCTGATTGGGTAGAAATCCATAGAAGCGCAAGGACGGGACTCGTGATTACAATCAAAGCGAATTGGGAGGTGTGCTATGAACAACAAAACATTCGTCAATATAGGCGTACAGCGGTTTGACCGACTAAGGGAACAGGGAGCTTTTTATATTGATAAGACCAGATTTATCAAAGAATGGTGGGAAGGCGGTTCGGATGTGACACTCATCACCCGCCCGCGCAGGTTTGGCAAAACACTGAACATGAGTATGGTGGAGTGCTTTTTTTCGAATAAATACGCAAACAGGAGCGACTTGTTCGAGGGACTTGATATCTGGAATGACATGCGGTACAGACAGCTCCAGGGAACGTATCCTGTGATATTCCTGAGCTTTGCAGGGGTAAAGGCAGATAATATTGCGGATATGAAAGCAACCGTAAAAATTATCCTTGCAAATATATATGGAATGCACAGGAGTATCATGAATTCCGATTGCTTTACTGAGAATGACAGGGAAGCTTTTGCGGCTGTAAACGAAAAAATGGATGATGTCAAAGCATGCACTGCCCTCAATACTTTGTGCATCTATCTTGAGAAGCATTACAAGAAGGATGTGATTGTGCTGCTTGATGAGTACGATACCCCCATGCAGGAGGCATGGCTTGGCGGTTACTGGGACGAGGCTGTGAAGTTCTTAAGAATCTTCTTTGACAATACATTCAAGACGAACCCACATCTGTACCGGGGAATCATAACAGGGATTACAAGAATCTCAAAAGAGAGTATTTTTTCAGACCTCAACAATCT
>CAMWXE010000042.1 GCA_947178145.1 uncultured Lachnospiraceae bacterium
TCTAGTTTTTCTTAGCGGGCGTCTTTTGGCCGCTTAGAAAATCTCTTCACACTTCCCGTCATGTCGGTGCAGCCGACACAAACAATCCGTGAAGAACGCTGCACCTGCGTTCTTCGGTGTGAAGCTCTAGTTTTTCTTAGCGGGCGTCTTTTGGCCGCTTAGAAAATCTCTTCACACTTCTAATGTCATCCGAAACGGAAATCCTTCCGCCTTTGCGCGAGCCGTCGCAGTCTGCACCTTAGAAACAGCTATATCGTATGGATATGCCCCTACCACAGCTTTCCCGACTTCATGTACTAACAACATTAACCGCTCTGCTTCCATCTCATCTTTATGAAAAATGTCCCTTAAAATATCTACCACAAAATCCATCGTGGTAAAATCGTCATTGTGCATGATTACTTTATAGTGTTTGGGTTCCCGTATTTTGATGCGGGTATTTTCCTTTGTTTCTCCCTGTAAAGACATACTTTTTACCTCTTCCCCACTTTCTTCTGCCAATGTCGCTGAATACCTTCAAAATTTCTTACAAAATTGAACCATGACTAAGTTTGCATATTGAAACATCATGATAAGTTTGTGTAATTTTACAAAAAGCGACAAAAGATGGCATTGCATAGATCATCTGTAATGCATATCTCGTTGATTTATATATAACTGGTCCTGCAATAATAATAAGCATCGAGAGTATAAAAGGAATGGAGACTGATAATACCCGTATATTCTTTTCATAAATCTCGATAAATAGCAGTATTACAAATACTACCATATAGAAAGCCATATCTGATAAAATACCTATCACAGGCAAATTATGCAGCATCCTGTAAAATGCCAAAATAATATCATGCCAAGGCTGCAGCCAGCTAATTTCATGAAATTGAATCCTGTCATCACTAGCCATATGGAAATTCCGATAATAATAGTAATTATCAATATTTACATCAAACAAATAATAATTTTGCGCCAATGTTGCCTCAATATATGTCAAAGGATGTTTCCAAAAAGTTCTCCCCCACAGCTTTAAATACGCAATCATATCCTCTTTCGATACATCACTCTTAAACAATCCCTTTGCCGGGTCAGATATGCCTGGCTCATATTGTGTTGAAAGACCAATCACATCTATAAATACTTCAGATAATATTTCTCTGTCAGAATCAGATAACTCATATTTGTAATCCCTTATATATCTGGCTGTCTGTTGAATGGGAATAGACAGCGCTTCTGCAATCCTTCCAGGAACAATGTCATAATGTATCGCAATCGCATGATTTATCGATAATGATAAAACGATAGGACCTATAAAATACACTAATCTGCACAGATGTCTGGCTGAATTCTTTCTCCGGATGATCCATACAAAATAATTAATTCCCATAAAAAGCAAAGTTGGAATGATTACATAGCTGCCGTTTTTCCTCAGCAGACAAACCATAGTCCCTGCCGCAATGAACAAACACATATTTCGAAATGACCAAAAGGTTTCCTTGTTTAATATGTATTCCATTAACTGAATCACAAACAAAACATAAAAAGCCGCATATAAAACATCCTTTTCAACCACACCTGCAAAACCTGTATACAAGGGACATACGCAGTAAAGTATCAGGGAAGCCAGCAGAAAATACCGGTTCACATTATACTTCCTCATAAAATTAAGTGTATATGCCATAATCGCTGACATAACAAGCCACTGCATAATAACATATGAGAAAAGTCCCAAATTCATCGAATAAACAGATTCCCCTGTATATACAAAAAATCCCAGCAGAACAGTATGAAATGGCGGCCGGTGGGAATTCATAGGAGACATTCCATTATATTGTGCCAGCTGTCCCCAGTTGTCCACAGTTATTGCTCCAGGATATTTTACAATAATATGAATACTCCAGGCCAGCAAAATGACAATCCAGCAGCTCAGAAAAGGATGGTTCCTATACAGACTCCAATATGGATTTCTAAAGTTGAATCTGGCGCTGAAGTCTTTATGCAGTAACCAGGAAACAGCGATACATATCCTATTAAATACAATAGAATAGCCAGCTGCGTTCATACAAGTAACAAGCATCTGCGAATTTGTCTCAAACATAATTGCCAGCCCTTCGGTTGCTTTATATGCTTTTACTGCAGTCCACACAACTCCTCCCGCAATTGCCAGACATATATAATGGGGAAAATTTCTGTCCCGATATTTCCACAGAAGCCAGAATGTTCCTATGAAACAAACAGTAACATTCAATATATTATTGCTCAATGCGAATCGGACGCCGTTAAACAAATGATAGATTTCCTCGTAAATACCATTTACCACAAGTTGTTCATCCGGTATATCCGCTATACCATATACAGAGACTAGCGCGAATGATACCAGAAATGCTTCTGTCAAATATATTGCCCTTTTTAACCGCTTTCCATTATGCATCCTTACTTTCCCCATCGCAAACACCTGTCCCCTTATTTCCTGAGCTTCTCAAACTGTGACAAATCCTGTCCTTTTAACGCTTTCTCGAGAAGCGTCGGTAGAAGCTCCGGCGTGCACGCAAAGCAGGGCACGCCAAGCCCTGCAAGCTTCTGTGCGGTCTGTGCATCATAGTATGGCCTGCCGCCGTCTGCAATCGCAAGCAGGCTGATCACCGTCACCCCGGATTCCTTCATATCGCTGATGCGCCGCAGCAGTCCAGCCCTGTTTCCGCCCTCGTCCAGATCGGATATCAGGAAAAACAGCGTCTTGGCCGGATTCTCGATAAACTGCTCGCAGTAAGCAATCGACTTGTTGATATCTGTACCGCCCCCGAGCTGAAAGCCAAACAGTAAGTCCACCGGATCATCGCTTTTTTCTGTCAAATCCACGATATTTGTGTCAAACGCGACAATCCTTGTCTTGATGCTTGCCATGCTGGCCAGAATACAGCTGATAATCGACGAGTAAATGACAGACTCTCCCATCGAACCGCTCTGGTCAATATCGAGTATGATGGTCCACTTGTTTGCAGCCGTGGTACTCGTCCGGTCAAAAAAGTAAAAATGCTCTGGCACAATTGTCTTTAAATCGGGATTATAGTGCTTCAAATTGCGGCTTATCGTCATTTTGAAGTCCATCGCCGACGCGGAAGGAATCGGCGAATGCTTTCTCTTGTTGACCGCAGCAGTCACAGCCCGTCGGATATCCTGCTCCAGAAGTTTGTTGATTTCCTCCACGATCTTCTTGATAAATTCGCGGACACTCTCTTTCGAACGCTTTGGTATCTGGTCTTTTAGCATCAATATGGTGGACGCCAGACCGATATCCGGCTCCATATTTTCCAAAAGCTCTGGCTCAAACAAAAGCTGCTTTAGCCCACAGCGCGTCACCGCATCATTCTGAATGACCGTCACCAGCTCCTTGTCAAACAGCGTCCGCACATCGCCAAGCCAGCGGCTGATCTGCGGATTTGATGGCCCTCTGCCTGCACCGCGCCCTCCGCTGCCGCCTGCGCCCTGACTGCCAAAGCCGCCGAGCTCAGTCCGATTATAGATAGAAGCCAGCGCCTGGTCCATCAGATCCTGTTCCTGGGACAGCGTCAAATCCGTCATTCCCGAGAGACGCTTCTGACTCTCCTGCCCAAGAATCAGACGCCATCGGCTGATTTGTTCCTTTACATCCATAGTATCATACCTCTTTCCTAAATGCGCAGCCTTACGCCTCGTACTTACAGGTCAAAATCAAAATCATCCAGCCCTTCAATCAGCTGCTGCGAACTCTCGTCGAGCACGGCATTTACCACTTCGCTGACCTCCTGACCGTTCAGACCAAGTATCTCGCCAAGATTTTCCGCGATCTGATCCTTCTCCACCGCGGAAAAATCAGCAAAAGCACGCCGCAAAAACACCAGTGCCCGCTTAAACTCCTCATCGTCCAAGGTGACGAGATAGTCATTCAGGCTTTCCCATAGCGACAGTCTCGCGATGAGCGCATACCTGTTCTTCATGGCGAGCCCCTCAAACCAGCCAGCGCCCAAATCCGCTGGAATTCCTTTCGACAAACGTCTTGACACCTCCGTGCGGAGCTGCTGTGTGTTCATGCTTCCGCGCTCCAGAAGGATTGCCGCCGCAAAGCCAGACAGCTTCGTATTCAGGTCGTCCCGCTCTGAAATATGATTGAGCACGCTAATCCACTCTGCATTGTCAAGAAAATCATGCGCCAGTTCCGCACTGTTCAACTGTTCCATCGCAGTAATGATTGTCTGACTCGCCGCGTCGTCACACACACAGGCCGATTCCAGTATCAGACAGGCTCTGTAAAACAGTTGCTGCAGTATCGGTTCCAGCGGTTTGGAATCAATCCGGCGGATATTTCCATACTGTACTACGACCGACAGTCTCTGCGCTGTCCTTGCCAAATCCTCCACCGAGGCGGCATCAACTGCCATTCTCTGCAGTGCCGCAGTCGCATAGCCAACTGCCTTTTCCATACCGCAGCAGCAGGCATCCTCGATGACAAGGGCAATGTCTCCCATTTTCGCCGCATTTTCCACGCGCTCCTTCATGGCAAATGATGCCGCTCCGTCAATCGTATCGCCTTTTAATGCCGATTCCACCAGCTCAATCTCCGCCTCCGGCGTCCAGCGCACCACCCAGTGCTCCGACCATGTCGCATTGTCCTGACTGACCGCCTGCTGCTGGGCAAAGCTCACATTGATCACGCGCAGCCGATGCAGGAAAAAGGACCGGTGCAAATCGATAAAAGCAGACTTCTCTGAGCTGACACGCCTGTTTTCCCGCAGGTCGAGCATCAAATCCTGCGCGGTGATATCGCGGTATTTCTCGAGTTTCAAATCCTTTAATTGTCTGTAAAAATCCTCCTGAATGCTGGTGCGGCTCACCCCGTCAGGCAGCGCTCCGATCGCCGTTCCGATCTCCGTGTCTGCCGTCGCGAGGATAATATTGGACACACTTCCCTCTCCGATACAGGTCTGCGCCGCATCGCGCAAGTCCCTGAGCGACGCAATCGTTCCGCCCCGAAGCTGTGCCAGGGACATCGCCAGCCGGACTGCTTCAATCACTGAGGCGGACGAGATCGGATTGCCTTTCTCCCGTTGATATTTGGCAAGCCGTATCAGATAGCTGTAAACAGCATACATTGGCTCACCTTTATTCAATCCTTCCCACAAAAGTGCATAGTAAGCGGGTGCCTTGTTTCCGGCACCGTATCCGGATCTCGTGGAAAGGCGATAGTACGAATAGGGCATCAGGGTATGATTTGCCCCGATTTTTGGCATTTTAGATAAATCCTCATCGGCTTCCTGCCAGTTTTTCAATCCTTCCACATGATAGGAACCTGTCACTACGACAATGTCCTCCGGCGAAACGCCGGCGTCCACAGCTTTCCTGATCTGCTGGCGCATATAGGCCTCGCGCAGCACCGTCTCCGCCCAGTCATTTTCTGTTCCTTCCGTGAGACTTCTGATATTGGCTCCAAAACTGTTCGCGCCCAGATGATAGGCTTCCATACTGCCCGCCTGTTCCATGACGCGCTCCCAGAAGGTATCATGCCCATCCTCGCCGCTCTTCTGGTCAAGCTGCTCATAGACACTGCTTCCGGAATTGATTCTTGCCTCTTCCCCCTCCGTCTCCTGTACGCCGCATTCCGGCATCGCCAGAAAAGTTTCCGAAGGTAAATCCATAAAGCGGCACTCCACATGATGCTTGTGACACCACTGTATCGCCTGGTACTCCGGTGAGTACTCCGCAAAAGGATACAGTACAGTCCTCACGGGCGCTTCTTTTGTATAAGCGAGCACCGCAATCGGCGGCTTTGTCTCCTTCCGCACCATATCGGAGAGCATATCCTCAAAATCACTCGGCCCCTCAACCAGCACAAGCTTTGGCTTCTTCTCATCCAGAAAACCTCTCAGGTAATAAGCGCCGGCAGGCGATAAATGCCGTATTCCGAAAAAATTTGGATTATTTTTCATACTAGTTATCTGCTTCCTCTCCTATTCCTTGCTCTCATTGGAATTACACAAAACATATAGCTTTCCATTTTGATCTACAACCCTGAGATTGCGGACATTACTTTCACTATCTGGAATTGTAATATTAAATTTGTGGTTCCAATCATCAATTTCGTATATTAAGTGCGAAAACATCGTTGCACTCAAAATAATATGCTTTTTCACTAATTGCGCACCAAGCGCTTCTGACAGTATCCGTTCTCCACCTACCCATACAGGAATGTAAGCTCCTGTGTCAAGAAGCGCTTTCAGACCGTTTTCAAGCATGACAACCGGTCTTTGCTGGCTCTTGTCCAAATCCAATATTATCTGCTTCATCCATGCACCTCTACCATTCCCAATTGAAACAGATTGTCCGGTGTCGTATATCTTGCCTCAATTTCTCCGTCCAGCATCATCATTGTCAATTCATCTTTGGGTTTATCAACATATTTTACAATTGCAGACTTTACAGTTGCCGTATTATCCGGATACCATTCTACATCAACCAGACCAACCCACTGGTCAGGATATCTTTTCTGTATTTCCTCCCATGCCAACCGTTCACCCATGCATTATACTCCTTTTCTTTACACTAACTCCTTACAGGCCTTATACAGTCCCAGCCACTCGGAGCCGCGCTTCTTCATGACATTTTCAAGGTATTCTTTCCAGGCCACCTGGTCCTTGTCCTCGTCCTTAATCACTGCTCCCTGCAGGGCTGCCGCCAGATCCTCATTGGTGATGGTGCCGTTTCCAAAGCTTCCTGCCAGTGCCATACTGTTGCACAGGAGCGATATTGCCTCCGCGGTGGATAGAACGCCGGATGTCCCCTTCACCTTCTGTGCGCGGTCCAGCGTCTCACCGCAGCGAAGCTCGCGAAAGATCGTGCACACTTTCCCGATCACCTCATCTGCTGGCTGCTTCGCGTTCAGATCAAGATTTTCTGACAGCTGTGTCACCCGGGTTCTAACGATCTCCATCTCGGAGTCCAGATTCGCCGGCGCCGGAAGCACAACGATATTAAAACGGCGCTTTAGCGCAGCAGACATCTCATTGACGCCCTTATCCCTTGTGTTTGCTGTCGCAATGACCGAAAATCCCTTCTTCGCAGCCACTTCCACGGAGAGCTCAGGGACAGAGATTCTCTTCTCTGACAAAATGGAAATCAGCGCGTCCTGAACCTCGGAGGCGCATCGCGAAATCTCCTCGACACGCGCAATCGTTCCTGTCTCCATCGCGTTAAAAACCGGACTTTTCAGCATCGCCTCGTGTGATGGTCCCTGCGCAATCAGCATCGCATAGTTCCACGAATATTTGATCTGCTCTTCCGTTGTTCCCGCCGTTCCCTGTATTACCTTGGTGGAATCGCCGTTGATGGCGGCTGTCAGGTGCTCAGAAAGCCAGCTCTTTGCTGTTCCCGGCTCTCCGATCAGCAGTAACGCCCTGTCTGTCACCAGCGTTGATATCGCGATCTCCACAAGGCGCTCATGGCCTATGTACTTTGGCGTGATCTCAGTCTTTCCAACCTTTCCGCCGCAGATATACGTCTTTACGGACTGCGGCGACATTCTCCACCCTGTCGGAACCGGTTTTTTCTCCGCCGCAATCAATGCATCAATTTCCTTCTGAAATAACTGCTCTGCCGGCAGTCTCAATAATTCTTCGCTCATGTTTCCCTCCGTCCTGTACTAAGCATCTTAAGCTTTATACCATTTATCCATATTTCTTTCCAGAATTTCCAAATTAATAATATCTAAATTCTTGGCCTTCAATTCTCCGCTCTTTATCATACGGCAGACCGTCCGCATCTCCTCCATGACTGCATCCTTATCGCCAGGCATCGCAGTCAGCCAGCTGTACAAAGACCATGTCGGAATGGTGGAATTGTTTCTCACAACACTGATTCCCAACCCCTGACATTTTGTCCATCCGAATTTCTTCATGTATTCATAATAACAGTTCTCTGGAGCAGACAGTGCTCTTTGGTAGAAATACGCTCCCATCTCCCTGCACATTGCTTCATCGTCCAATGGCACCCACTGCGCACATATCTTATCTGCATCCCACATTGCACCATATTTCTGAATCCAGTTGATGATCTCTTTTGCCTGTGGTAGTTCAATTTCTCTTCCGACACTTTGACAGCATGTGTTATAGCCATTTGAATAAGAAACATCCACATAAGTACCAGATAATCTATAACCAGTCCTTATTCTGTCCCAACAGACATAATTTACTGCCTCAATGACTGCCTTCAAGCGCTCTTTGGAAAACTTTTGCACAAGCAACACTTTATCCATAACCTGTTCTTCCAGCCAGCTTAAACAATTTCTGTCAGAAAATTTCACAGTTGCTGCCGCTGATAAAAATTTTATATTCGTTTTCCCGGAATCCCCGTTCTGGTACAACTCCAGGGCAAGCGCCTGAAGATCCTCATCTGGATTGACAATCAGGGAATGATGCAAAACTTTTCCCAATACTGCCTCAATATCAGGTACATCTATTTTATACCGATGCAGACAAATATTCAGCACATCTACTTTATTCCAATGCATACAGGGCGTCAGAACACCATATTGTAATACATTATATTCGTATACTTTTTTTGTTTCCTGCAATGTTTCTTTGAGCAGAGCATTGATCCGATCCTTTCGTTCCAGCAGCTTTCTGTAACACGCACAGATCTGTGCTCCCCCTTTTCCGAAAATTGCCCGCACAACATCCCGCAGTCTGTCTGAGAGCTCCTGTTTTTCTTTTTCCGTGGCACCCTCCGCTGCGTCCAGTTTCTCAAACATTTTATTGCAGATATCAGCCACCAGCTCCGCAGACCATTCCGTCGTCGAATTTTTTAAATATTGTAAAACCGAATCCGGCTTTTTCTTTGCCAGCTCCTTAAAAAAATCATTGACCTCCTGCCCTTGCATTTCTGCGAGCAGTTCAAAGACTTTGTCCTTATTCTTCCCTTTTTCTGTCTTTGACAGGTCAAAAAGCATGGAAAGATTGCGCGGTTCATGACGAAGCGCATCAATCAGCTCCGTGCGCACCTCCTTCTGCGCCTCACCAAGCATCCTGACATAAAAGTCATTCGCCTCTGCGCCCGCGAGTGTACTGATCACCCTGACACGGCGCACCATCTCTTTCTTTCCCTTCGGATCAAAATCCCTGTACAACGCAGGCAGAACTGTCTTGTCCTCATCCTCGATCATCCACTGCTCCACCTTATCTGCAAGCTCCGCGTAGGAGGCGCCCAGCGCCTGTACTAACGTGTGTTTTACACGGTAATCCCGAAAAAGTTCCGGGTGGTTATCATGTGTCTCACACACAAATCCATAATGGCCGCCGCCCGATGTCGTCAACGCCTCCAGCAGCTCCTTCAACGCAGAGTACGGCGCATTGACAACCAGACTGCCCGCATTCTCCTCTGCATTGAGCGTTTCCATAAAATCGACTTCCCCCGCCACATCCACTGTCCCAAGTGTGCATATGACAGCATCTGTCAGAGTGATCGCGTCAAGCAGCGCACCCTGCGGATTCGGACAATCCGGCGCAGTCAATTGCCCTGTCAGCTGCCCTACCTTTGCAAAGACTGGAGAAGCCGCCTCCATCGGCTTGAATGCCTCCAGTGCACGTTTCAGCCGGAAATCTTCAGCCAGCAAATTAGTTCCTGCCATAGCAGCTGCGCGAAGACGCTCGCGCAGTTCATAAATCGGTTCTGTGTTCATAACTTAACCCTCCAAAATACATATCAATATTTTTACACGACTGCCTCTATAATTGTCCTGCCGCAGACCTGAATCTCTTTCACGCCGATTTCTTTCTGTTGATTAAAGTTGAAACTGAGCAGATAGCCCTTATCTTTGTGATAATATTCCAGATACTCTGTAAGCTGCCTTTCGCCTCTTTCGTTATATTCTTTACCATGCCAGATTTTCAGCTCTACGATAAACTGCTCCCCGAGATAATCGACAATGACATCCGTGCGCCGTTCATCTCTGGTCTGCGCCTCGATGTAATAATTCCCCGTTCCGTTAATAATCGGCTTCAAATACAGCAAGAAGAATTTCCGTCCGTATTTTTCAATAAAAGCTGCATCCTTTTTGTTGTAAATCTCATCAAAGTATTCCACAAATTTTTGCAGAACCAAATCCATATCCAGTCTGTTATCTTTGATAAATTGGGGCTTGTCACTTCCACCCTTTGCAAATACTTCGCTGTTAATTGCTTCCTTTGTCATAAAAAGATTCAGCAGATACATTTCAAAGATGCGGTTTGAAATCGCAACCTGACCATTTTTTTCTGTCAGGAATCCAAACATGATACCGATACTGACCGATTTTTCGTCGGGGCTGAATGGTATCTTCCTGCCTTGATATAGTATATCTTCGATCATGGTGTACAGCTCCTCGTACTGGTCAAGCTGTTTGACCATACTTTCAAATAGCGGCGTACTCTCCCTTAGCATCTCTGCGACTGCCTTGGCCACGCCTTCCTTTGACCATGCCTGATTTGGATTTTCAAAACCGCTGCTTCCGACAATCTTTTCATCAATGCGCTTGCATATTGACGAGACAAGGACAGGGTAGCCAGAAGTATATTGATAGATTTCCTCTGCCACATTTGAAATATCCATCCTCGTATGATAATCTGCTTCATACGTTTCCAGCATAGATGCAATCTGCCCAGCGGAAAAACTCATATCAATGTCAAAATGAGCAGCAATGTTCCAAGGACTGTTGTATTGGTGCTCTGACTCGGGAGACAATTTCAATTTTAAGTTTTTGATATTGTATACTCCTGCCAGAATCACCGAATGAAAAATTGGCTTTTTATTGCGTTTTAGGTAATATCCCCTAAGCTGCGCCAGGAAGTCGATAAAAACCTGATTGTTGCCTGCACTGTCAGCCTCGTCGATCATCAGTACAATCGGGCGCGGACTGTTCTTGCACATACTGCTCAAATCAATAAACAGTTCCTTTAAACCGTACTCTGCACTCTCTGATGCCGTCTGTGGTAAAGTGACCACCCGATCATCCATATCCTCCAGAGCCATCAGGATATCTTTTCGAAAGGAACGAGCAAATGTGGCCTCGTCTGCAAAATCTTTCGTTCCCATCAACTGAAAGTCCAGTGATAAGACAATATAATCCTCTTTTAAATAACTTTCCAGAGCCTCCAGCGTCGTTGTCTTTCCATACTGCCGTCCTTTGTTAATCACAAAATAGCAGCCCTCATCAACATAATCTTCTGTTATCTTTTTTAATCTATCTTCAAGTCTTACCATATAGTGTCTTTGTGGATTGCAGGATCCTGTTATGTTAAACCTGCGCTTCATTCTGTCATCCCCTTTCACATTTCAAAAAGCATCCCTAAGCCTTCCTGCGCTTCCATCCAAACAAAGTCTTCTTAAAATTGCGTTTATTCTCAATCACACGGATATCCGCCGGAAATTTATCCCAGTACGCAAATCCCTTCTTGATATCGACTGGCACGCCAAGTCCATATGCATAGATCTCACCGAGTCCGATTGCGCTCAGCCGTTCCCCTGGATATTCCTCAAATTCCCGCCTGGCCGCCGCGTAATTGACAGGCGTTCCCCAGCCTTTCAGATAACACGTTCCAAGCATGTCAGAAACCCAGTTGCTCTCCTCCCGTGCAATGCGAAAGTACTCCATCGCTTTGTTATAGTCTTTCGCAACACCACGTCCGCCCTTAAAATACACTTTCCCAAGTCGGGAATACGCCCTTGTCTCGCCGTGCTCCAGAGCTCTCTGATAATACTCTAGGGCAGTCAGCGCGTCATCAATGCCGTAGGTGTCACCCTTTCTAAGCTCACAAAAACCTACTCCGTTGTTTGCTCCGAGATCGATTAGTTCCATCTCTTTCTGGTGATTCTTTGGCATTCCATATTTACCTGACGTGAGGATATTGAGATAATTCTGCAGAACAAAAAAGTTTCCGTTCGCAAGACTCATATCATAGTACTGCATCGCCTTATACATATATCCGCGAATCATATCGTCGGTCACTTGGGGATACTGAAAAAACTCAATCACGTCACCAAAATAATAGGCATTTCCAATCAAAAGCTGGCAGAACGCCTGTCCGTCATTGGCATACGCCTCCACTACATCCCATATCTCCCGCAGAGAGTGATACGGCGCGTGCACAAAAGTACCATCTGGAGGTATGAATCCCGCAAGACGCATACTCGCAAACATTCCCACTGCACTACCAAGTTCTATGCTCTTCCGAAAGCAATCATTCCCTCTGTATTCATCTTCCTCAAATTCAAAGACAGGATCGATAAAACAATCCCCCAGATAACAGCGCCCCAAAAAGTAGTATGCATCCGCATTTCCCTCCTCTGCCGCCTGCTCTAACATCTGCTTTGCCCTGGCTCCCTCCGCTTTATTGCGTCTCACCCATAGCTGATCTATTGCGTATTCTACCCGCTTATCAAAACACTTGCTCATAAATATGCTCCTCTTTTCTCCCCTTAATAAAAATATTCATTCCAGTTGTCAACCACAAATGCCGCATAGCCAGAGTCCACATTAAATTTATCTGTAAGCATCTTTTGTGCCTCCGGCTTCTTTCCTTTCATAATCAGGCTGTTTACCACCCTAAACTGTTCCACCCGATAAGTGATGCCGTTAATCTTTGTCTCTTTCAGTTTCAGTGATATCTTCACTTCTTCTGGAAGGAAGATTCCAACACAGAGAAACACCAGACCGACAATCGCGATCCATGCAAATAGGATTGTATTCTGCTTCACACTGGTCAGATTAACCTGATATAATATATATGGAAGCATCCATTCATCCATTTCTGACTCCCGCGTAAAAAGTCCCTTCTCACGAAACCAGTCTTTCATCTTGCTGGCTGTTGTGTCATCTAACTCCTTGATGACACCCTGAAAATGCACAGTCTCTGTCCCATAGTCATTGGTATACCCATACGCGTAATCCATTGTTTCATCTATAACTTTGGTATAATCGCCCGCATTTCCACTGGATATGGAAAGTGGAATAAAGTAGCCATACTCCCCGCTCCATACTGGTATTACATGATAATCTCTTTCGTCCCGTCTGGAAAAGCGCTCAAAGACCATATCGAAATCTGTCTCAACGGCCGTGTTTGGTCCAACCGCTTCCATCCCCTCCTCCGCAATGTCAACCGGCGTGCTAAATGCCGGTATTATATAACTTCCAGTTGCAAATAACAACACCACACCCAGTAAAAATAATATGATTCCCACGATTCCTGATGCTTTTTTCATCCCAATACCTCTCTCCTGTCAATCTTTATCAAAACAATCAAAAAACCTAATAGACAAACATACTCTGTCAATAATCCCGCAAAGCATTATATACCGACAGATTCTTGAGATGTTCTGCCCAAACCTCGATACTCTCCGGCGTGTTCAGCTCCATCAGCTCCACCTCCCCAGACCTGACTAAATCTGCCACTGCGTCTGTTTCCTCCAGAAGCGTCTGCGCATCTCCTGGCAGATGATACAGATAATTGTTGAGTGCCCACAGACAATCGCTGCGTACTTTTATTTTAGCGTAATCTGTTCCCAGTCCCCTGCACTGTTTCCAGCCACAGTTTCTCATATAGCGCAGATATTCCTCATTATCCACGATCGCATATGCCCGCTCGTAAAAATATCTTCCATACATTTCACACATCTCCGCATCTGTCGTGTCAATCCATCGGTTCAAAATTGCATCTGTTGATTGTCCGCGATGCCTCAGCATCCAATCCGCTATTTCCTTCGCGTGCGGTATCTGTACTTTTCGAAAGATTGTCTCGCGGCTGTCGTCGTGTATGTATTGATATCTCATATCTACCACATAGCTTTTGCATCTTCTGTTCCATGAAAAGCAGACAAATGCGCGTTCCATCTCGTTCAGCGCATCCTGCCCGGTTGCATTTTCATCAAGCCAGCCTGTACAATCTTCCTCACCAAGTATTTTGGCGACCAGTGCCGCTGTCAGGAAATTCACATTTTTGTCCTTTTCGTACCATTCCAGTGCCATTTCCATAAGGCTTTCATCCGGATAGACAATCAACGACTGCGCCATAAGGCTTCCAATCACAACATCCCACGAAAACTCTCTGCTGCGCACCGGAAACTTGTAACTCCCCAAACCATCCAGCCTGATGTTTCCCAATGACCACTCCACCGTGCGCATCGATCCCGCCGAAAATCCCAAAACATCTATAATCGGTTTTCTTCTGCCTGTCTGCTCAAGGATATCTCTATGCAGAAACATCTTGCGATAGCATGCACAGACCGCCTCCCCATGCTTTCCAATCAGTGCTGGTATCGTCTGACAGAACACCCCCATTGCACGATCCGCCTTGTCGGAACTCCGCTCAGCTGACGGCATGGCAATGATATCCGAAAGCAGCTGATCGCACAGTTGGGCAATCACGCGCGATGCGCAGTCCGTCGTGGACGGAAATAGATTCCCACAGACTTCCGATGGCTGTTTTTTGGCAGCTATCTCATGAAAAATCTCATAACAGCGCTCATCCTCTATCATCGCAAGCATATTCAGTACAAGCTGTTTATTTTTCCCTTTCTCTGTCTTTTGCATGTCAAATAGCAGATTTGCGTTAGCAGGTTCATAGCGCAGCGCTTCAATTAATGCAGAGCGCACTTCCCCTGTAGCAGTTTCCAGCATTTTTATGTAAAAATCGTTCTCCGCCGCTCCTGCAATTTCCCTAATCAATTGAATACGGCGCACCATGCCTTTTTTGCCTCTTGGGTCAAAACCTCTTTTCAGCAGCGGAATTATTGTCTTGCCTTCCTCTTTAAGCCAGCCCTTCACCATCTCTGCCAGCTCTGCATAAGATGCTCCAAGCGCCTGAACCATTGCATATCTTACCCTGTAATCAGCAAAAATTTCAGGACTGGAGACGCGCATATCACACACACAGGAAAAGTTTCCGCTTCCGCTCGTCGTCAATGCTTCAATTAGCGCCTTCATCCTGGAACATGGGGCATTGACAATCATATTAGCAGCATTTTCTTCAATATCACTTGTGTCAACAGGCGTAATTTCACCCTTTCTCTCCACTGCTGCGAGCGTGCAGACCACAGCGTCTACCAGCGAGATTGTTTCAAGCAGCGCGCCCTGCAGACTCTGACAGTCCGGAGATAACAACTGCTCTGTCATCTGACCAACCTTTGCAAAGACCGGTGAAGCTGTCTCCAATGGCTTAAATACCTCATATGCGCGCCTTAGTCGAAAATCTTCCGACAACAGATTAGTTCCCGCGATCGCGGCAGCGCGAAGACGCTCGCGCAACTCATAAATTGGTGCTGTATCCATAATCCAAAACCTCCACAAATGTCATACAATGGTCTTCCCGCAAACCTGAAACTCCTTCAGAAAAGATTCAGCAGATACATCCCAAAAATGCGGTTCGCTATCACAACCTGGCCATTTTTTTCCGTCAGAAATCCGAACATGACACCGATGTTGACCGATTTCTCTATACTGTTCAATCTCCTCTGCCACAGATTCAAAATCAGTACAATAGGCGCACCACCGCATCGTGTGTGATAATGCTGAGCGGCTGCACCATAAGTCTGCGGTTCTCCTTATTGTAATAAAATGCACCGAGCAGCACCTGATTTTCAAGCAGCGCACTATTGGGAAGCATGGAAAGGCGCAGTGTCGTCTCCTCCATATCCGGTATATTTCCCATAAGAATTGTGTCGTTATTCTTGTCGGCCAGCACAAAGTCCTCGCCTGTTTTTCCGATTCGGTTAAATGCAATCAGCTTAATCATCATGGGCTGGGTCATCGCGTTTTTGAGGAAATTCTTGACTGCTTTGGCCTCCTGCCTGACAGAAGTGACCGCGTGTTGGAAAATCGCCTCGTAATCCGCCTGCTCATACGCGCGAATCTGCGCGCCGTCCCATCTGACTCTGACATTTCCGTCGCCCGGATAGAACACCGCGCTCGGCACTTTTGCAACGCCAAAGATACTGTCCTCCTGCTTGACGTATTTCAAGGATTTCAGCGGACGGTAATTGTAGTTCATGAAGATTTCTCCATTGTCCAAGTCCGCCCAGCAGCCCGTATCAATGTACTCTTTGCGCGCCTCGTCGTAAGTCACCCAGAAGGATAGCTGCATCAGGCTTGCATTCTTCTTGCTCTTTCCCAGTTCTTCCAGCTCTGACAGTTTCCAGATACCGCCAAGCTCCTCGTACAATACAGTATCTTCCAATGTTACATCGTCGTTCTCAAGTTTTTCATTGATGTACTGGCGTGATTTCTTGATTAAAGTCCACAGCTTCTCAAGCACACTGATTGCCGCGTCATAGTGGGATTCGTCCTGATCTTTCTGGAACGCTGTTATCTCGATTAAGAGCTGATTGCACAATCTCTGCGGTCCCGGAAGGTAATAATCCCCCATCTGCTTTGCAAGCTGCTGATAGGTTTTGAGCGAAGCGCCTCCAATTGTACCAAGACCTGCTGACATCAGGTCATTGACCACCTTTTCTACCAGGTCAAGTCCCTCAAGCTGAGATTTTAATTTTTTCACCCTTGCATTCTTTGCGGTCCTTGCCGCGGAAGCTTTTTTCTTCTCTGCCTTTTTCTTCTCCTCCTCGGTCATCTCGCTCTCCGGCTTTGCGGCCTCATTTGCCTTGTTTTCCTTTGCCTGCTTCTTCTCGCGCTTCTTCTGAATGTCCTCTGGGACTTCGCAGATGCCAAAGTCTTTTTGGGCAAGCATTTCATACATCAGTGCCAGGCTATGCTTGCACGGGAACTGTCTGCTGGGACAGGTACAGCGGAATACCGGGTTGTTTTCGTCTATGTAATCTGCCGATGTAATGTAATTGCTCTTGCCGCTTCCTTTGCACTCTCCCATATAGAGCGTGTCGTCCTGCGTCCGCTCGAGCTTGACAAACCCGCCCTTCTGGGATATTTTCTTACCATTTGAGGCAGCCGCCGCATTCGGTGCCAGTGCTAAAATCTGCTGTTCTGTTATTTCTCTCATATGAATTTCATTCCTTCCTTAATTTTGTTTCCTTTTATGATTTGTATTGCTTATATTGGTGCAATATCCATCCTTTCCCCTTTTACAATATATCACTTTTCACTTCCCAGCATGAACCGGAACCGCTCATGGATTTCAGGACAATCATGTTTCAGTGAAATGACATGCCCCTCTTTATCCAAGAAACAGTGTGTGCTTGTCCCTCTGGTGCGAAGCTCCCCGGTGATGCTGTCCGTCATTTCGTATTCCAGGTCAAGCCGCACACCATTGTACTTTGCGACTTTTACCTGAATCCGCACGGTGTCATCAAAATGCACCATACTCTTGTATTGGCAGGATACAGAGACAACCGGACTGATAATTCCGCTCTCTTCCATCCCCCGATAAGATATCCCAAACTGGCTCATGGCATCCATCCTTGCCTCCTCCATCCATCGGACATAATTGGAATGGTGGATAATGCCCATCTGGTCTGTCTCATAATATTTCGCATGATGTATGTATGGTTTTACTGGATTTTCTTCACTCATTTTCTAATATTCCCCTTTCCTATGAATGGTCATCCTATGTGTACCCTTATAAATAGTTGCAACAAGATTGCAATATTTTAAATTCGCATTCATCCCCTAAAGAATTGTTTATAAGCAATACAAAAACAACTCATCAAATCTAATAAATATCATAGCACAAAAACACATAAAAATATATAAAATATCGCAAATCCTTCCTATTTTTCTCAAAATAGCAACCAAGTACGTTACAATCCACACCAACGCCAGTTTTTATCAGCTTATAAGTTATTGAGGTGTGAAAAGCAACAGATACACCTTTATCCATGCAAAATGCGGAAAGAAGTATTGTAGAAATGCAAAAGAATGTGGTATACTAAATAAAAAAATATGGGATAATTTAATATCTTAGTATATTGCACAAAAGGAGAATTTTTATGAGAAGACATATTTTATCAACTGATGCTTTCATCTGTCTGTGTTTATCAATGCTGATCGCCTGCGGAACAGGGATGATTGCAGGCCGCATAGCAGAAATTGTTTATGAGAAAACGTTGGAAGAACATCAGCCTGTAGATGGTGAGATTGGTGGACGGGCAGACGAAACCGTATTCCGGGCGCAGAGTGTAGAGGACTTGCTAAGCCATGACACGTTTACCATTGTTTCTCATGGCATTCGTTATAGAAATGAAGGCACCGGCTTTCATAATAACACTTATCTGTATAATGTTGAACTCCCTAGCGGAGAACGGATCGCTGCCCGCGTCAACGATGATAGTATCCAATCGACGGGTACTTCGATTTTTAACGGTGACAATATCCTGCCGCTTGGTCATATTATCTGGGAAGACCTGACGCAAGACCAGGCATTTCTTCATCAGATTGAAAGCATAAAACCACTCACCAGAAAGGATTTTTATGTGGATATGGTGGGGAACACAGCTGTGATGGATGCGGAGTTGGCCTTGGAAACGCCCAAAATCGTGACACAGGTGTTGACAGTCTTCATATTCTACCCCATTTTTCACACAATCGGCTCAAAGCTTGGGATATTTCCGACCTATTTCGTATTTACGAAGAAAAAGAAGGACTGATTTATTTTAACATCATAAAAGCGCCAAGATTTCCACGCCTTCCCCTGCTGGCTCTATGACTAAACAAAAGCTCAGGATTACAGCAGGTGCACACATCTGTCACTTCGATATTTTGATTGGGCACACCGGCATCGCGAAATACCCTGAAATTTGCGTACCACAAATTAAGCTGGTACTTGCCAGTTTCTCTCTGCTCCATCAGACAGTCATCGATGTCCTTTTGTGTGTAGTCCTGCTGATATCGCATAAGGTATTCCACAGCCTTTGCGTCATCCCGCACAAAGTTTTTTCCAAAGGCAAGTGCAACATCTTCATTCACCTCATAGCAGCGCTGACAGATAGAAGGCGCAATTGCGACTCTTACCTCTTCAGGCTTTGTGCCATACGCTGCCCGCATTTTGTCTAACGTCACTTTTCCCATTTTTCCGACAGTTCCGCGCCATCCAGAATGTGACAGCCCAATTGCTTTGTTCACGGGATCTACAATAAAAAGCGGTACGCAGTCCGCATAAAAAGTAGCTAAGACAATCCCTCTTTCATTTGTGATCAGACCGTCCACATCTGTATAATCCCGCTCTCTGACGACCCCTTTTCCCTTGTCGGCAGCAGTCACCATGCGAACGTTCGTTGTGTGTGTCTGCTGCGAACAGACAATATCACCGCTTGTCATCCCAAGATGCGCTGCAGCCCTTCTGTAATTTTCATCCACATTTTCTTTCAGATCACCCTGTGAATAGCTGAAATTGAGGGAATACAGATAATCACTGCTAACTCCACCATATCTTGTTGTAAAAAAATGCTCCACAATGCCAGTCTGCTCCAGACCGGAAAATGTAAAATATGCCATTTCCTGATTGCTCTTGTCAAATTCCAGTCTGCATATTCCCCTGCCGCCATATCGAATAATCTGTTCTGTCCTACCCATACTTTCCTCTCTCAAAACAATTAATATATATGCGCAAATGCATTTTGATACCATGTTATTTCCATCCCGCAGATTGCGACCACATCATACCGCACAGGTGTGAAATCTCCCATGTGATGAATCATTCGATAATAATCTGCCACCCGGCATATGTTCCGCTGCTTACCATAATTCACCGCCTCCACAGGGTATCCCTTTGCGTTATCTTTGCGGTACTTTACCTCAAAAAATACGATGTACTCGCCATCTCTTCCAACGATATCAATCTCGCCTCTGCGGTTTCTGTAATTGTGTTCCAGTATCTTTACACCCCGCCTTTGCAGATACTCTATGGCAAGCTGCTCATACTCTGCACCCTTTTTCCTGGTATTCATCCATTTTCATCCTACTGTTTTTTGCTGTTCTGATAGGCACTTACCTTTGACTTAATCTTATCCATACTGTCCACAAACATGAGAATCTCCGCTACCACTTCATAGAGCTCTGGCGGTATCATATCGCCAATCTGCAGTTTCGACAGTGTATTTGCGAGCTTATCATCTTTATGGACAGGCACATCTGCCTGTTTTGCCTGCTCTATTATCCGATCTGCAAGCGCCCCGCGCCCCATTGCAATGACTCTGGGCGCACTGTCTGACGGGTCATACTCAAGCGCCACTGCCTGTTTTACTTTTTTATTCTTATCCACTGCCATCTCTTCAACATCCTCTATCCCGTTTTATTTTATGCGCGCGTATCAAAGGTCTGATAACTCAGCACCGCGTTTCCGCCTGCCACTTGCTCCTCCATGCGCTCTAAAACCGTCTTGTCTTCTTCCTTTTCCAAGATCATATTTTTGCATTGATATCCCTTTTTCGAAAGCCTCTGCGCCAATTCATCAATATGTTCCTCCACTAACGCAATCGCATCTTCGTCAAGATAAAATTTCGTCGTAACCTGATTTCTCTCGGTTTGAAGGGAAATACTGACATCCAATGCCCCCATATGATCCATATCCAAATGCAAAAACGCTGTGAGCATGCCATCCTTGCGCGCCATATTCTTTTTGTTTGTATAGACATACAGATCCCCATGCGCCTGGGAATTGCTCAGTTTCAATGGAAGCTGTACATAGTTAAACATCTGATTCATATGATTCATAAACTCGACATTCTCGCTGATATTTCCCATAGCACGCGCCTGTGTGCCACTTCCACTCTGTCCACTGGCCTGCATCGCCTCATTCATCATGCGCGTCAGTTGACTGCTTTCCTTTGCAAGCTTTTGATAAAATTCCTCCACCCTGCCTTCCTGCGCCAGTTCCTGCGGCGTCAGCGTCCATTGCTTTTGCAGTCCATTTTTAATCATTGACTGAAACGGCTCCGAGCGGAATATCTCCGCTTTCTGTTCTGTTGTCAACTGCTTTCCCAAATCACTGTCCAACAACAACTGCTTTATATCTTTGATATCGAACTTGCTGTCCCTGATTCCCTCTCTGATAATCGAAACTATCTTATCAGGAAGTGTCTGCGGTCTTTCCCCTTTTAGCTGTTCCAGAATCGTGTCAGGCGACGTTTTGTTCTGATTGACTGCCTCCCCCTGCTTTGACGGGTATCCGGCGTCTTTGTCTGTCACTGTCCTGTTACCCGCATTCCCAACCGCTGTGGAACCCTGTGGATTATTTTTTGTTACTGTGGCTGTTTCCGAATTTGTTCCTGCATCTGGCTGCACCTCTGGGTCTTCCTGCGATGCCGCAGCATCGTTATGATTATCTGCTGTTGCCTGTGTTTTACTGTCTGGTTCTTCCTCCCCTGCCAGCAGCACAAGCACCTGTTCCATAAATTTCCCGCCGTTTTCCAACGCAGTCTGCCCTGATACAGCCCCTTGCATACTATCGGATGTATTGCTCGACATCGTACTCTGATTTGCCTGCATTTCTGCATTTCCAGTCAGTGTGTCATATAACTTCAGAATCTCGTCAGAAGCCTCCCTGATGCCATCAAGCAGCTTGTGCTCCATATTCTGATAATTCTGAAGCTGAATAATACTATTGTCATTGACCGGAAGCTGCAGCTTATTCAATTTGATCAGATCCGCTATGCTTGCCGTGGGATTCTGCAGCGTCAAACGGTTAAACAGCATCAGCGTATTTTTGTTGATTGACATTCCATTTTCTATCAGCGTTGACACAAGTGTCAGGTTTCTGTCATTGACAGCCATCTGCGCCGCCCGGAGCGCTGACTCGCCCACCCGCAGCATCTGCATCTTCCCGTCATAGACAGGCTTTAATACCACCCTGTTGTCCTTGTTGGACTGTACCTGCAGATTCATAAACTGCCCGATGGCCACCTGCACATCGCGCTCAAGCTTCGCCGCCATATACTGCCCGTTTGTCAGCTGTATCTGAACATCCTCGCCGTTGACAGAGACTATCTCACCCTGAAACGTATCACCAGGCTGCAGCTGTGTCACATCCACTCCCTGTGTGCCGGCAGAGCCTGCATTCCCTGTCACACTCACATTTCCAGCATATCCCTGTCCTACCGATGTCCCTTCATAGCTATGTGAAAATCCTGATAAAAAGCTGTCCATAAGCTTCCCTCCAAGTGATTCTTATTCCTCAATAAAGTGTTTGATAAAGCTCTTTCTATGTATGGGGGATGCCCCGTGTTTTTTCAACGCTTCGATGTGAACCGCCGCCCCATATCCCTTATTATCTGCAAAATGGTACTCTGGATATGTTTTATCATACGTCACCATCAGGCGATCCCTCGTCACTTTCGCGATAATGCTTGCCGCGGCAATCGATACACTCTTAGCGTCTCCCTTTATGATTGGAACCTGCCTGATATTCACCCCCGGAATCGTAACTGCATCGTTTAACAGCAGATCCGGCTGTACACTCAGACTGCCGATTGCCTGACGCATTGCCTCATAGGTGGCCTGCAGAATATTGATCTCATCAATCCGCTCATGCGACGCATACCCAATTCCCACAGCTACTGCCTCTTTCATAATCACATCATAGAGCGCTTCCCGCTTTTTCTCACTCAGCTGCTTGGAATCGTTGAGATACAGTATCTGGCAATCCTTCGGCAATATCACAGCGCTTGCCACAACAGGCCCTGCAAGAGGTCCCCTTCCAACCTCGTCAATGCCGCAAATATATCCAAAAGAAGCATATTCCTTTTCATACTTTTTCATGCATTCTGTGCGCTGTTTCTCTTTCTCATAAGCGTCAATGCCTTTTTTTGCCTTCGCCACAAGTGCCTGCACACCGCTTCGCTCATCTTTCTCATATGTTTTCACAAAAACAGGCAGCTCACTTTCGCATGCTGCCTTAAATTCATTTTTGATCTCTCCTATTTTCTTTTCCACAAAATCCCCATATCCTTTCCCATTGATACACTTACTGCAACTGTTCAGTGAATTTTACTGGTGCTTCAATATTCCAAATTTCGAAGAAGGCCATATTCGGATAAACGCCCTGCCAATGATATCATTGCGATGAATGTTCCCCACGGAGGGATCTCTGCTGTCCGAACTGTTGTTCCGATTGTCTCCCATTACAAAATACTCATCTTCTCCGAGCAATATCGGGTCTGCTGCCCTCCCGGGATTCTGAATGATCTCCCGCCCATAGGACTCTTCCAATATCTCGCCATCGATGTATATGTTTCCGCTCTCATCAATCTGAACAGTCTCTCCCGGCATCCCGATAATTCGTTTGATATAATAGGTATCTGTATCATATTGAAAAGGAAATACAATAATGTCATACCGCTCCGGATCATGAAAACGATACGATATCTTATCGACAATCAGATGATCCCCATCACTCAAAGTAGTCTCCATGCTGCTGCCGCTTACCTGTGTCCTCTGCCCCACATATGTAACAATAAGATAAGCGGCGCAAAATACCAGCAATAGATAAATACTGATGCTCAATATTTCCTTCAATATATTTTTCATTTTAATTTCCCCTGTTTGTATTATTTCTGTTTCCATCATTTCTCTGGCATCTCCAATGTAATTTTTCCTATTCTTCCATTTCTGAAATCATCCACAATCATCGAAGATGCTTTCATAATGTCCAGCTCCTCACCTTTCAAATAGCACTTTTTGCTGACGCAGACCGCCTTGATCGTTTCGTAAGCATCCTGTTGCGCGGGAATCTCGATATCATATCTTTTTTCCAGAAGTCCTGGATATTCTCTGCACAAGAAATGAATCAAATCATATGCAAGCTCATCTAAATGCACAATCTCATCGTTCATGGACCCTATCATAGCAAGATGCAGCCCCACCGTCTGATCTTCAAATTTCGGCCACAAAATACCAGGGGTGTCAAGCAGCTCCAATCCTTTATTCAGGCGAATCCACTGTTTTCCCTTTGTCACACCGGGTTTGTTGCCAGTCTTGGTACATGCCCTTCCTGCAAACGAATTGATAAATGTGGACTTTCCGACATTCGGAATCCCCACCACCATAGCCCGCACAGGCCTGTTAAGGATACCCCTGCGTCTGTCACGCTCTATCTTTTCCCTGCATGCCTCCTGCACGACGCCCTGAATTGATTTCACCCCGGCTCCCGTTTTGGAATTGATTTCCAGCACATGAAATCCCTTGTCTGCAAAGTACTCCATCCACACCTTGTTTTTCCCTGTATCTGCCAAATCGGATTTATTTAAAAGAATGATTCTCGATTTATTTTTACCCAGTTCATCGATATCCGGATTTCTGCTGCTGATCGGAACTCTGGCATCCACCAGCTCAATCACTAGGTCTATCAGTTTGATATCCTCCTGCATCATCCGCTTGGCCTTTGTCATATGCCCTGGATACCATTGATAATTCGCCATATTTGATTCATGCCTTTCTGTTTCATTTATTCAATAAGTCCCAATTTACTGTCACCGGAAGCGAGCTTCATCCACGCCTTTCCTATAATATAACTCTTCTTAACGGTACCGATATTGGCAGAGCGGCTGTCCTCACTGTTGTTGCAGTTATCGCCAATCACAAAATACTCGTCATCTGCAAGTGTGACCTCACTCTCCAAAAGTCCCGGCTCGGCAATCGTGTCATTAAAATATTCCTCGACGGCCTCATCATTCACGTACAGCACACCACTTTTTATGTACAGCGTATCTCCTGGAACCCCCACTACACGTTTTACGTAATAATGCGACTTCTCATTGCCATTCGGAAGAAAGACAATCACATCGCCTGCCTTGGGTGACGCCACCTTATAGATCAGTCTGTTCAAAAATATTTTCTGTCCATTGTACAAGCTTGGTTCCATCGAAGGGCCAATCACACTCGTCCTCATTCCGACGCAGAAAACCGTTACCACCGCAAGCAGTATCGAAGCAAATATCCAGAAAAGCCAGCTGAAAATCTCCCGCACCAAAACGATATTCAGTTTTTTCTTCTTCTGATAAAAAGTTAATCCCTTTCTTCTAGCCATTCCTTCTATTCTTTCCCTCTATTCATTCCCTGTACCCTTCTCAGAAATCAGTCACCATTTCACACACAGATAATTATACTCAATTTGCAGCACGATTTCAAGTATTGCGTTAAAATCATCTAAAAACGGAGCCTGTCACCAAGCTCCGCCTCACACAAACCAATTATTTAACCAGTTCCTTAACCTTAGCCTTCTTACCAACACGGTCTCTTAAGTAGTTCAGCTTCGCGCGTCTGACTTTACCTGATCTAACCAGTTCTACTTTTTCCACATTAGGAGAATGCATAGGCCATGTCTTCTCTACGCCGACACCATTCGAAATCTTTCTGACTGTAAAGGTCTCTCTGCTGCTGCCACCCTGAATCTTTAATACAGTGCCCTCGAAGATCTGGATTCTCTCGCGGTTACCCTCTTTGATCTTACCATGCACTCTCACAGTATCGCCAACTTTAAAGCCGCCAACATTTTCCTTTAACTGTTCTTTTTCGATTTCTCTAATAATTTCGTTCATTTGATTTGCCTCCTTGTTATTTCGACGTTCTTAATACTTCGACATCACATTTATACATGACTCGTACCAGAGGACCATCTCTTTATTCGCAACATTAATAATTTATCACAAAAAGCTTGTGAATGCAAGCATTTTTTATATTTCTTCTCCTCTTATTTTCGCCTGTTTTTGAGCGGCTGAGGCGGGTGCGCCGTAATGTATGCCTCGTACAGATCGGGGCGTCTTTGTCTTGTCCTTTCCAGCGACTGCTCCAGCCGCCATTTCGCGATATTGGCATGGTGTCCGCTCAAAAGCACCTCTGGAACTTTTCTTTCATGCCAAACCTCCGGGCGCGAATACTGTGGATATTCCAACAGACCATCCGCATGAGACTCTGTCTGCGCGGATTCCCCGTTGTTCAGCACGCCTGGCACAAGCCGCGATATCGCATCGATCATAACCATCGCTGCAAGTTCACCGCCAGTAAGCACATAATCGCCTATTGATATTGAATCTGTCACAATCTCCTCCAGAACTCTCTCATCAATCCCTTCGTAATGTCCACAGAGAAAAATCAAGTCCTCTTCTCCGGACAATTCGGCCGCCTTATTCTGGTTAAAAACTTCCCCCTGCGGGGTTACATAGATCACTCTTGTCTTCCTGCTGTCTTCGTTCTTTTTTCGTCTTGTGATCTTCTCATCCAAAGCTTTCCAGCAGTCATATACAGGCTGTGCCTGCATCAGCATGCCCGCCCCGCCGCCGTACGTATAATCATCCACTTTCTTATGCCTGTCAAGCGTATAATCACGTATATTCACTGCCTCAATCGAGATATAGCCTTTTTCCTCTGCTCTTCCTATAATGCTGGTGTGCAGTCCGTCAAGCACCATCTCTGGAAACAGCGTCATAATATGAAAATGCATAAATCGCCTCTCCTAATCCAACAGACCATCCATTATATGGACTGTCATCTTCCTGCTCTCCATATCTATGCTGAGAACGCACTGCTTGATTGCCGGAAAAAGTACTTCCCTGCCATCCTCGAACTTTACTTCATACACGTCGTTTGCTCCGGTCTCAATCACATTGGTCAGCACACCGAGATACTGGTCATTCTCATCATACACAGCCATATCGATTAAGTCCGCTATAAAATATTCATCCCGTCCAAGCTTTACTGCGTTTTCCCGCGTCACCAAAAGGGGCTTTCCCTTGTATTTTTCGATGTCGTTGATATTGTCAAAACCTTTGAATTTCAGAATCACATACTGCTTAAAAAACTTCACGCTCTCTATTTCAAGAGTCATCTTTTCTTTTCCTGTATCTAAGATTACTTCCTTTAACTTCTTAAAACGCCTCACATCGTTTGTCGTCGGAAACACTTTGACTTCCCCGTGTATGCCATGCGGCTGTGTTATTGCTCCTACCTGTAGTAAATCTTCCATGAAACCTCCATTTTCATCTTTCAAAAATGTTTCTTGCATGAAACATATAAAAGGGTGTTCCAGTGAACACCCCATTTATATTCCTTACACGATCTCAACATCCACCTTAAGATTATCTTTGGAAGATGCCGCTTTGACAACAGAACGGATTGCCTTTGCAATTCTGCCCTGCTTGCCAATTACCTTCCCCATATCGGCTGGTGCTACATGAAGCTCTACAGTGATATTCTTACCCTCCGCCTTCTCTGTAACAACCACCTCATCAGGGCTGTCTACTAAAGCTTTCGCTATAACTTCGACTAACTCCTTCATTGTTCACACCTCCAAGAGTGTCAGAGCCGATTATTTCTCAATACCTGCTGCCTTAAAAATCTTTGCAACTACCTCTGTAGGCTGTGCGCCGTTTGACAACCACTTCTTAGCAAGCTCTTCATTTACTTTGAACTCGCTGGGATCTGTGTTTGGGTTGTATGTTCCAATCTCCTCGATGCACTTTCCATCCCTGGGTGATCTCGAATCTGCTACGATGATTCTATAGATAGGAGCTTTCTTCTGACCCATTCTTCTTAATCTGATTTTTACTGCCATTTTCTTTCACCTCATAAATCTTTCTGTTAATATTGTAGAATAATAAATTTTATTAAAAAGGAAGTTTGAATCTTCCCTTTTTACCGCCAAATCCTCCCATCATACCCGGGAGCTGCTTCATCATTTTCTGTGACTGCTCAAACTGCTTGATGAAACGGTTTACTACTGCGATATCCACGCCTGCACCTCTTGCAATCCTGTGCTTTCGGCTTGGATTTAACAATTTGGGATCCTTGCGCTCGGCGGGCGTCATGGATAACACAATCGCCTCCATACGCGCAAGCTGTTTGTCATCAACTGCCGACTCGATATCGCTTGCTTTGATCCCCATGCCGGGCATCATGCCAAGAATGCTTGACAGGCCACCAAGCTTTTTCATCTGGTTCATGCTTTCCAGGTAATCCTCAAAATCAAATTTTCCCTTTTTCAGACGCGAAGCCATCTCTTTTTCCTTGTTGGCATCCATCTCAAGGTTTGCCTCTGCAACCTTGTCAATCAGGGTAAGGACATCCCCCATACCCAGGATGCGGTTCGCCATCCTGTCAGGATAAAACTGCTCTATATCTGTAAGTTTTTCGCCTGTACTCACAAATAAGATTGGCTTTCCAGTGACAGCCTTTACGGAAAGCGCTGCACCACCTCGCGTGTCACCGTCCATCTTTGAGAGGATGACCCCGCTCACGCCGACCTTCTCGTCAAACTCTTTTGCTACATTCACGGCATCCTGTCCTGTCATGGCATCCACGACCAAAAGGGTCTGATGCACCTCGACATTCGCCTTAATCTCCTGCAGCTCTTCCATCATTTCCTCGTCTATATGCAGACGTCCGGCAGTGTCTATAATTACAACATTGTTGTTATTCTTTGCTGCATGCTCCATAGATGCCTTTACAATATCGACAGGCTTGTGATTCGTGCCCATTGAAAAAAAGTCAACCTGCTGCTTCGTGGCATTTACATTTAACTGCTCGATTGCCGCCGGCCTATAGATATCACACGCGACAAGCAATGGCTTCTTACCCTTTAATTTTAATTTCCCGGCAATCTTTGCCGCTGCAGTCGTCTTACCTGCACCCTGCAGACCGCACATCATGATCACTGTGGTCGCTTTACCAGGCTGCAGCTGCAGCTCTGTCGTCTCGGACCCCATCAGAGCCACCATTTCCTCGTTTACAATCTTGATCACCATCTGCCCTGGATTCAGACCATTCATAACATCGGAACCCACTGCGCGTTCTTCAACTGACTTGACGAACTGCTTCACCACCTTGAAGTTCACATCCGCCTCCAGCAGAGCCATCTTAACTTCTTTAAGTGCAGCTTTCACATCTGCCTCAGTCAGGCGTCCCTTGCTTCTCAAATTTTTAAATACATTCTGCAGTTTGTCTGTTAAGCTCTCAAATGCCATCTGCTCAAAGCTCCTCTATAATCTCATTTGACAATCGTTTAATCTGCTCATTGTCTGTCAGTCGGTTGATCTGTTGAATATTAAACTTAATTCTGGTAAACTTTTCCACCAGATGAAGCTTGTTCTCATAACCTGCCAAAATCTTGTCACATCGCTTGATTAAGTCATGCACACCCTGACGGCTGATTCCCTGCTCATCTGCTATCTCACTCAAAGATAAATCATTCAATACCGCATCTTCATATATCTTTTTCTGATGCTGTGTCAGAAGTTCCCCGTAGAAATCATAGAGCATACCCTTATATTCATGTTTCTCAAGTCCAGGCACAGCTTTGTCTGCTGTCAGATTACCAGCTTCCACGTCTCTTCCTCCGCTTACATGTCACACGACTTTTATAGGATACTACAAAAGAAATCAAGTGTCAAGTATTTTTTCTTGACACTATTGAAATATTTAGGTCAAGTAAACAAATCCTGTATGGGATATGTCTACTCGACCAATATTTATTCTAAAGACCGAAAACCTTCTTTGAGTGTACTTCCGCGGAGTACCGTAGTATGAATCATAAAGTCATATGTTGACGCCGGGAAATATTCATACCCTGTAATATCACCTTCAGTCGGGCTATACACTGTTATTCCATTCATATCATATTCTTCCATAGGTGATGTATCATACTCTTTCTGATAAACATAATATGGCTGAAACAAATTTTGCTTAATAAATAACAGATCATCTGAAAAATAATGATCCCAATAAGGAGTTAATGTAAAAAACATAACAAACACAACGCATCCGGAAAACAGTTTATAGAAGCTGCCCACTTCCTCTCTCGTCATCCAGATGCCGATCGATATGAGTGGCACTGCCAGCAAAAAAGCCAGTCCGTAGCGAATGAATGGTGCCAAAATCATCCATGCAGCACTACAGCTAAGCAAACAAACATTTAGCAATACTGTATTCCAGGATATCTTCGCTTTGAGAATTATTTTGTGCAAAAGTGTAGCTCCATCAAGAACAACAGCTAACACATTTGTGATGATTAGCATTTGAGCGTAGCGCTCCTGTTCATTCCACCAGATTGGAAACCATTCACCAAAAGGCATATCAACTAATTGCGGATTATAGAGACATCTGGCCCATGTTTTTATAGTAGCGGAATCAATGTTTACATACTTCACAGGCATTTTCCAGTCAAAGTGAAACAAATCAATTGCCGCAAAAGGATAGAGAAGCCAGCCAGATATTATAATATTCCTTACAATAAACGGAAGCACTGTAACCAAGCCAAGTACAACATATGTAACAATCGACTTGATACGTCTGGCTTTAATAAGGCATACAAGTGGAAGGATTGCAAGCAGAACCACTAACCCCGCTGATAATTTTAAGGTTGCCACATATCCTGAAAAAACACTTAAAAGCGCAAAAGAATCTATATCATCAGGGCTTTCTTCAATGGTTTCACTCCATCGCGCGACAAGATACAACACCATATACATTGTTGCGTAATCAGATGCCGGTGAAACACATCCCACAAGATTGACAAGTGCATAAAAGAGAATCGCTATACAACAGAAGTCTGTCATATGATGTCTGCGTATAAAGAAACTTTGTAAGCGACAGAGAGACCATAACATAAGAATAATAGCGATAAATCCTGTTGTGCAATGCAGCGAACGACCACACAAAAATTTCAGACTAAACAGCGCAGCAAAGGCAAAATACGAACTATTGTACGCAAAATGCCACTGAAGATTTCCCAATCCTTTCACAACACCATACTCTTCATACCATCTGATCGCCTGCGCATGATAAAGGCTTGTATCTGTATGAATTGTTCCTCGCGAAGTACAAAATGCAACAAAGAATATAAGACCAATATAGAAAAGCCCCTGCCAGGATAACATCACTTTCTTAATCACCTTACAATAATTACATATAAAAGTTCTGTATATAACCGCTGTAATAATACACGGAACTAACAAAAGCAAATTCGCTAAAAAGCCAACTTTTCCAATCAGACTAAATATCTGCGCATATACAGTAGACACTGCAGTACCACACAAAATTAAATTAAAAAAAGAAAAAGACAGCTGTTTTTTCATAAAATGTGAAAGTCCCTTAATAAAACCGAGTCCTATCAACCATGTGACTACAAAAATATACATCCAGTTTAGTAATACTATTATCATAAGAAACACCTCTCATTACAGCACTACATAATTGGCAGCAAATTAATTGCCAATCATGTGTTCATTCTATGCTACATTTCTTTTGCCTTTTCATTATCTACTTTAGCCCAAAATGTTCTAAAAGTCAATAGAACATTTTGGGCAACATTAATATGAAAGAAACTATTTGTAACCAGAAAGGAGGGGAGCAACATATACTACAGAATCAAAAATCTACGCGAAGATGCTGATTTGACGCAGACAGAAATCAGCCAGCATCTAAACATATCTCAGCGTGCTTATTCCCATTATGAAAATGGCACCCGAGATATTCCAACAAATATTCTGATTGCGCTTGCTGATTTTCATAAGGTAAGCATTGACTATCTCTTAGAACGGACAAACTCCAAGAAATTAAATAAGTGAATTAAAAAAATGGCAAGTAGTCTTTTAATCTACTCGCCATTCTTTTCACATTCTATATTTTATCCCTCGTAATATCCTTATATCCCTCGCCAAAGATCTCACTTGCAGAAGACACAATCATAAATGCGGATGTGTCCTCATCCTTCACAATCTCCTCGAGTTTGGGATACATCTGCTTTCTCGTAACAATCATCAACAGTTCCTTAGGTGCATTGGTATAGGCTCCCCTTGCTGTGATAATGGTCGCTGTGATGTCAAGCTCGTCAAAGATTCGCTGCTTCATCTGATCCGGTTTTGTGCTTATAATAAAAGTAAGTTTCGCTTCATCCGAGCCATACAAAATCTTATCCATCACAATCGAATCAATCACCACTGCGATACCTGCATAGAATGCGACTGTCAAGTCCTGAAATACAATCCAGGATGCAAGGATTACCATACTGTCAAACACAAGGAACAAAATATTGGTCTTAAGGTGTTTGCGCTTTGTGCGGACCACCTTTACGATAATATCAATGCCTCCGGTGGTCGCCCCGGCCATAAATACAAGTGCAAGTGCAACACCAATCAAAGCCCCGCCAATCACTGCAGCAATCAGCAAGTCATCTGTCACTGCCCCTTTAGAAGCAAGCGCATTGATAAACACAGTGATCAACGCCAGTGTATACATTGTGGAGCAAATAAACCGCCATCCAAACTTCCACAATCCTAATATAACAATCGGAATATTGATTAACATATTAATTGTACCAGTTGGTATCGCGGTAAAACGGTTTAACAGAATGGAAATACCAGTCACACCTCCGGGCGCAATATCATTGGGATCCAGAAATAAACTGATCGCAACGGCATAGATTGCTGCCGCCACTGTCAGTATTACATAGCTCTTTACTCTTTTTACAACTTCTTTTATTACCATAACACCTCATAATAAGCTATATATTCGTCCTTACCTGTTTTGGCTGATAGCCTTTTTCTTCCAGCGCTTTGATAATCTGGTTCTTATGTTCTGTGCCAAAGGTCTCAAGCGTGATGCGCAGCTCCACAGCCGCATTTCTGTTGATGGAAATAAACTGGTTGTGCTCGAGCTTGATGACGTTGCCATTTAATGAAGCGATCACTTCTGACACCTTTGTCAGCTCACCGGGCTTATCCGGCAGCAGTACAGATACTGTAAAAATGCGATCCCTGAAAATCAGTCCCTGCTGCACCACGCATGACATTGTTATGATATCCATGTTTCCGCCACTTAATATCGATACAATCCTCTTATTTTTTACATCGAGATGGCGCAATGCTGCCACGGTGAGCAGACCTGAATTTTCAACAATCATCTTGTGATTCTCCACAATATCAAGGAAGGAAACGACGAGCTCCTCGTCAGGCACAGTGATAATCTCATCTATATTGTCCCGAATATATGGAAAAATATTCTTACCTGGCGTCTTAACTGCCGTACCGTCTGCTATGGTATTGACACCGGGAAGCGTAATCACCTCACCCGCTTTCAATGATTCCTGCATACAATTGGCTCCTGCAGGTTCCACGCCAATGACTCTAATCTTAGGATTTAACAGCTTTGCAAGAGTAGATACGCCGGTTGCAAGTCCGCCTCCTCCGATTGGCACAAGGATGATATCGACCAGTGGAAGCTCCTTAAAGATTTCCATCGCAATCGTTCCCTGTCCTGTAGCCACTGTCAGATCATCAAACGGATGGATAAAGGTGTAACCCTTTTCCTCCGCAAGCAAATCGGCATACTCACAAGCCTCATCGTAGACATCACCTTTCAAAATAACCTCCGCACCATATCCCTTTGTGCGGTTCACCTTCATGAGTGGTGTCGTTGTCGGCATCACGATCACTGCCTTCACACCGTATTTTTTCGCAGCGTAGGCCACACCCTGTGCGTGGTTGCCCGCCGATGCAGTGATCAACCCTTTCTCGCGCTCTTCAGGCGAGAGTGTGCTTATCTTATAATATGCGCCCCGGAGTTTATATGCTCCCGTAAGCTGCATGTTTTCAGGTTTTAAATACACCTTGTTGCCTGTCTGGCCACTCAAATATTCACTATAGATAAGCTTTGTCTCCGAAGTGACATTTTTCACAATTTCTGACGCCTCTTCAAATTTCTCAAGTGTTAGCATATCTGACATATCTCATTTCCTCCCCTGTATCTCTTATCCATTATTACCAGAAAAACCATTTTTTCTTCTTTGGCTTTTCCGTGCTGTCTTCCTCGGAAATTTCTGCATCCGGGGCTTCCGATGCGCTCTCATCTATGGCATTACTGTCCTTTTCTGTATCATCGTTACCAGGAATATCTGACTCGGCCACAGTATTTTCAGCCAATTCCTCTTCAACATCCTTGCTTGTGTCAGACATATCGTCAGCATCCTCGTTCGCTTCTTCAGCCGTCACACCCTCACTGTTTTCCCCGCCTTTTATATCAAACAGTGCATTGACAAATTCATCCGCATTAAACTTTTGCAAATCCTCAATCGTCTCTCCAACACCAATATACTTTACCGGAACATTCAGTTCTGACTGTATGGCAACTGCAATGCCACCCTTTGCTGTTCCGTCCATCTTGGTAAGAATCACACCTGTGAGATTTGCGACCTCCCCAAACTCCCTTGCCTGCGAAAGTGCATTCTGCCCCGTCGTCCCATCGAGCACAATCAAATTTTCTCTGTGTGCATCGGGAAATTCCCTGTCGATAATGCGATTCATTTTCTTTAGCTCTTCCATTAAATTCTTTTTGTTGTGAAGCCGCCCCGCCGTATCACAGATCAATACATCCACTTTTCTTGCCTTTGCAGCATTTACTGCGTCAAAGATTACGGATGCCGGGTCTGCACCGTCCGCACCGCCGATCATATCAACTCCTGCGCGATGCGCCCACTCTGCAAGCTGGTCGCCAGCAGCGGCCCGAAAGGTGTCTGCCGCAGCGATCAGCACCTTTTTGCCTTGTCCTTTCAGGATACTTGCAAGCTTTCCGACAGATGTCGTCTTCCCGACTCCGTTGACACCTATGATAAATACGATTGACTGCTTTTTTTCAAAATCATATGCAGTCTCCCCCACACGCATCTGTTCCTTGATGCTCTCAACCAAAAGTTCCTTGCACTCAGACGGGTGCCGCAGATGCCGCTTCTTCACTTCTTCCTTCATGCGCTCGATAATATCATTCGTCGCATTGACTCCGATATCTCCCATAATCAGGATTTCCTCAAGCTCCTCATAAAAATCATCATCAATCTCCGATGCGCCATAAAATACTGCATCGATTCCTGCCACAATATTATCTCTTGTCTTATTTAAACCTTCCTTTAGACGACTGAAAAATCCCTTTTTCTCCTCTGCCATTTTTAAGCCTCCTTATTTTCCTTCTCGTCCTGACTCCATTTGTCAACCTCACTGTCAACCAGATTGACACTCACAAGCGTCGATACCCCTTTTTCCTGCATTGTTATGCCGTAAAGCCTGTCCGCCTGCTCCATCGTGCCACGCCGATGCGTAATCACGATAAACTGCGTGCCCTTTGTCAGTTTGTTCAGATACTTTGCGAATCTGATCACATTTCCCTCGTCGAGCGCTGCCTCAATCTCATCTAACAGACAAAACGGCGACGGTTTTAAATTCTGTATGGCAAAGAGCAGTGCAATCGCTGTAAACGACTTCTCTCCGCCGGAGAGCTGCATCATGTTTTGCAGCTTTTTTCCAGGCGGCTGCGCGATAATGCGAATTCCAGCCTCGAGAATGTCCTCATCCTCAATCAATTCCAGCGTACCCTTGCCTCCTCCAAAAAGTTCTTTAAATACTTTGTCAAACTCCCTTTTGATCTCCTCAAATTTCTCCGCAAACTGCTTCCGCATCGCAGTGTCAAGCTCTTCAATAATACTTTCCAGCGTCTTTTCTGCCTCAATTAAATCGTCATGTTGATTTTTCATGAATGTATAGCGCTCCATGAGAACCTTATAATCCTCAATTGCATTGACATTGACATCACCGAGCTTTTTGATTGCATCCTTGATGTTGGATATCTGTTTTTTCATCTCTGCGACGTCCTTTAACGACTCATTTCGCAGAGAAACCGCATTGTTCAGCGTAATCTCGTACTCGCTCCACATGTAGTTTATCTGGCTCTCTATTGTCTCCTCCAGCTTTTCCCGCTGTGAATTCAGTCGGTATACCTCCTTGTCAAGCGCATTTTTCTGCTCAGACAGTTCTTCTCTTGTCTTGAAGAAATTCTTTTGCTTTTGTGACAGCTCTTCCTTCGTCTTCTGCTTCTCTTTCAATAATATCTCCGCGTCGGATTGCGTGGTATGCGATACATGGATCGTCTTCTCGAGATCCTCAATACTTTGCTGTCTGTTTTGAATATCCATCTGGCAGCTGTCAAGACTGGTCTGTACTTCGACAAGCTCCTCCTTACTGCGCACCAGTTCCCCCTCAATACGGTTCAGGTTCATCTGTTCAAACTCCTGTTTCTGAAGCATTTTTTCGTACTCGACATCCCATTCCCCGACCATTCCGTTCTTGTCGGATTCTTCCATTCGTTCGTTTTCCAACTCTTTTTGGCAGGCAGCGATATGTTGCTCCAAAGTTTTCTCGGATTCCTCCGATGCCTTCAGATCGTTGA
Source organism: uncultured Lachnospiraceae bacterium (assembly GCA_947178145.1). Taxonomy (GTDB): domain Bacteria; phylum Bacillota; class Clostridia; order Lachnospirales; family Lachnospiraceae; genus COE1. The sequence goes on from CAMWXE010000042.1 coordinate 36,152, forward strand.
CCGTCTTCTCTTTATCTGCATGAATCTCTGCAACCTTCTGCTCAATATCCTGCTGTTCCTCTTTCAATGTTCCAAAACCCTGCTCCGCTTCGTTTTTTCTCTCCTCGGCAGTGACAACATTCATTCTTGCAGTATTTTGCTTGATAAACAGTTCCTGCAGAGCAGCTTTCTCTTCCTCAATCGCCTTTCTGACATGATTTCGCTCCGCCTTAATGTTCTCAATATCTGCGTTCGCCACATCCAGCTGTTCCTTCGCGGTCTTTAACTTTTGTTCCAGTTCCTCCATTTCCCTTCGCCGTCCCAGCAGGTTGGAGTTATTCCGGAACGCACCACCGCTGATTGCTCCTCCTGGTACAAGAAGTTCACCTTCCAGTGTAACCATTCTCACACTATAATTGTATTTTTTTGCGATACTTACTGCATTGTCGACATGATCAACCACAACAATCCTCCCAAGCATCGTCTTCGCCACATTTTTGTACCTTACATCGGTTCGCACAAGAGAGTCTGCCAGCCCGATTACGCCTCTTTCCGTCAGCACATTTGTCATCTTGAATTCCTGCGTTCTCGTGATGCTGGTCAACGGCAGAAACGTAGCGCGTCCAAAACGGTTCTTTTTCAAAAAACCGATCATTTTCTTGGCTGTCTCCTCATCCTCTGTGACAATATTCTGTATGCTTCCGCCAAGGGCAGTCTCAATCGCTGTCTCATACTCTTTATCGACCTTTATAATGTCTGCCACTACACCGATGATTCCTTTGTTGTGTTCCTTCTGTTCCATAATCTTTTGGATACTGTTGCCATATCCCTCGTACCGCTCTGTCAGATTGGAAATCGTATCAAGCTGGGACTTGCACCGCTGGTAAGCAGCCTGACTTTCCCGGATTTCATTGTCCTTATTGGTCAATTGTTCCCGAAATGTCTTGCTTTGCTCCTCCAACGCAGCTAAATGTGCGTTGCCCGCGACAATCTGGTCACTAATGCCCTGAAATTCCTCCTGCAGCGCCTTGATCTCGGCATCGCGCTCTGCCTCATCGCTCCTGGCACGCAGAAGCCGTGAATTCAGCTCCGCCTTTCGGATGCGCAGCTGCTCCATCATCGTGTCAAAACTGCTCATTTTCGACTTGATGGTTGCTCTCTCGTTCAGCATCGCAATAATTTGATTCTTATCTCTCTCTATTTTTGTATTCAGTTCTTCGATATGCAGCTGAACCTCCAAAAGGGCTCCCTTTGCCTCATTTCTCTCCTTTTCCAGCTCCGCTACCTTTGCATCCAGAACAGTCTTATTTTCAAGAATTTTGGCGCGCTCGCCTTCCTTGCCGGCAATCTGTTCCTGTATCGCAGTTATCCTTTCGCGAAAGTGCTGTTCATTTCCCTTCGCACCTTTGATCTGCTCTCTTAATACATTGATCTCCCCTTCGAGTCTGCCGCGTGTGACACTCGCATCTGTCAATGTATTTCTGGTAAATTCAATCTCCCGCTCCAGTTCTTCGATCTGTGTCTGAATCTCGTCATACTCGACCTTTATCTTGTCATACTGACGTGCAGTGCTGTTGTAGTCTTCCCCGGCGACTTTATATTTGCCTTCGATCTCATCAAGCTGCTCTGTCAGCTTCCTGTTTTCCAGAAGAAATACATTGACATCATATTCTTTGAGTTCTTCTTTTTTCTTTAAATATATCTTTGCCTTATCGGATTGCTTTTCCAAAGGTTCTACCTGTTTTTCAAGCTCACTCAGGATATCCGTTACGCGCACTAGATTGTTTTTCTCATCCTCAAGCTTTTTCTGTGCTGTGGCTTTTCGCTTTTTAAATTTGACGATACCAGCCGCCTCGTCAAAAAGCTCACGTTTTTCCTCAGGCTTACCGCTCAAGATCTTTTCAATCTGACCCTGCCCGATAATCGAGTATCCCTCTTTGCCAATACCAGTATCATAAAAAAGTTCATTTACATCCTTCAAACGACAGGGAGTACCATTGATGGAATACTCACTTTCGCCTGAACGATATAAACGCCTTGCCACCGTCACTTCCTGATAGTCAATCGCAAGCTTGTGATCTGCATTGTCAAAGGTGATTCCCACATATGCATAACCCAGAGGCTTTCTGAGCTCTGTCCCGGAAAAGATGACATCCTGCATGGATTCTCCGCGCAGCTGCCTGATGCGCTGTTCGCCGAGCACCCACCGCACTGCATCCGCTACGTTGCTCTTTCCAGAGCCATTCGGCCCCACAATGCCTGTGATTCCCTGATGGAATTGAAACACTATTTTATTTGCAAAGGATTTAAAACCCTGCACCTCTATACTTTTTAAATACATTCCCTACCCCGCTGTATGCCACTATTTTTTGCCTTTCAATTTTTTGAGCGCTTCGTATGCAGCCTGCTGCTCGGCCGCTTTTTTTGTTCTTCCCACACCGGAACCAATCAGCTTATCATTCAGATATGCCTCGACACTGAACTGTTTGTCATGGTCAGGCCCTGTCTCACCCACCAGTTCATACCTCAGCTGTGCTGTGTTTTTCTTCTGTATTTCTTCCTGAAGAAGTGTCTTACTATCCATAAATAAAATCTTATCTTCCAAGTCTGAAAGTACAAATCGATAGATAAATTTCTTGGCATACTCGATGCCGCCATCAAGAAAAATAGCACCAATCACTGCCTCCATGACATCGGATATAATGGAGTCTCTTTTCCTTCCCCCGGTCGCCTCCTCGCCCTTGCCAAGCAGTATGTAAGAATTTAGCCTGATATCTCTTGCACAATATGCAAGCGCCGGTTCACAAACCATGGAAGCGCGCAGCCTCGTGAGCTGTCCCTCCGGCATGTCCTTATTTTCGTTGAATAAAAACTCGCTGGATACAAGTTCCAGCACAGCATCCCCTAGAAATTCCAGTCTCTCATAATTGTTCAGTTTGTTGATTTTCTGCTCATTGGCAAAGGAACTGTGTGTCAATGCCTGTCTCAACAGGGACACATCCTGAAACTGATACCCTATCTTTCCCTGCAGTTCCTGCAGAGCCTCTTTCCTATTACGCATTTCTTACTCCTATTCACGACCTCAAGCGCCAAATGCAGGGCAGACAGCCATTCTGTGCTATGTGATTTTACCCATTGGCGTCCGTGTGCATAAATAAGAAGCCCCTTACAAAGGGCTTCCTGCTCTTTCCATCCACTCGACAGCCTCTCGCACTGTCGTTATTTTTTCCAGACCTTCTGTCGGTATCTGAAGCCCTGTCGCTTCCTCCACACCTCTCAATATCTGGTACAAATCCAGAGAATCGGCCCCCAAATCTGTGAGAAACGTCATATCCATTTCGATTTCATCGGGATCCATGCCCAAAACGGCGGCAGCAACCTTCTTCAAAGCTTCAAATTCCATCTGATCTGATCCTTCCCTACTTAGAAACTGTAAAGACATCTTTTCGCAATCCTGTCACGTTATTTCTTTACAGTTCCTTATCCTTCAAAATCGTTTTATAACGATTCCGTTCCTATACAGTTATAAAAATCTTTTCCTTAATCTTTTGATTGATTTTTTGTTCCTTAAAGGTCACACATTGCAGAATGGAATTCTTGATCTCGACGGCCTTGGAACTTCCGTGTGTCTTGACCACAAGTCCATTCAACCCTAACAGAGGCGCCCCGCCATACTCGTCAAGACTAAAAGCCTTTAATGTCTGCTTCAGCGCAGGCTTTACCAGAAGCGCACCAATTTTACTCCGGAGAGATGTCATCATCCCTGCCTTAACCTTCTTGATCAACGTGGCACCAACGCCCTCATACAACTTCAAAATGATATTGCCAGCAAACGCTTCGCACACAATCACATCCGCATATCCGGTGGGAATGTCTCTTGCCTCAATGCTGCCTATAAAATTGATCTCCGGGCAATTCTTCAGCATCGGGAATGTCTCTTTCACAAGCGCATTTCCTTTCTCCTCCTCTGCGCCAATATTGACGATCGCTACCTTGGGATTCGCTATTCCCATCACGCTCTCCATATACACAGACCCCATCTTTGCAAACTGCACCAGATGGGACGGTCGGGCATCCACATTGGCGCCACAGTCTATCAGCAGGGAACAGCCTGTCTCTGTTGGAATCAGCGGCGCAAGCGGTGGGCGTTCGATTCCTTTAATCCTTCCTACAATCAGCTGTCCGCCGACAAGCACAGCACCGGAACTTCCCGCTGACACAAATGCATCACAAGTGCCATTCTTCACCAGATTGAGGGCTACCACGATTGAGGAATCTTTCTTTTTCCTGATTGCCATTACTGGAGGTTCCGCTGTCTCAATCACCTCTGTGGCATTTACGATTTCAATCTGCTCTTTATTGTACGTATACTGCACTAATTCTTTCTTGATCTCTTCCTGTCTGCCTGTCAGATATATCTTAATCTTACTGTTTTCATTGACAGCTTCCACGACACCCTTCACAATCTCTACAGGGGCATTATCGCCCCCCATGGCGTCCACTGCTACTTTTGTCATTTCTTCCATTGCCATAATCCTCCATTTATATAAATATACTAGACCTACCGTCAAAAATCAAGGGAAATTGCGTAAAATAATAACGTGCGAACTCAATCCACAAGCAGCCACGCAAGCGGACTTGACAAAATCCTAAGAAGAAAACCATTATCAAATAAAACAGGGACAGGAGAGTTGTTATTTACTCTTCTATCCCTATTTTATAGCATATTCCTTCTCCTATTCATTCGGTCTATCCTTAGAATATCCTTGAACCGCTGGAAATAACGCTTAGTCAACTTCAATAATCTCTTTCTTGTTATAAGAGCCACAAGTCTTACATACTCTGTGAGGCATCATCAAAGCGCCGCACTTGCTGCACTTTACCAATGTAGGTGCGCTCATTTTCCAGTTTGCTCTTCTCTTATCTCTTCTTCCTTTGGAAGATTTATTTTTTGGACATATAGACATTGTTACACCTCCTTATTCGCATTAAATAAATCCTTTATTGCCGCCATTCTGGGATCGGGTACAAAATCATCACAACCACAATCACCATCATTCAGATTCTTGCCGCACATCTTACAAATTCCTCTGCAATCCGCTTTGCACAGAATCTTCATTGGCCAGTTCAATAACAATTCATTACTGATTAGTTCATCCACATTTAAGTGATATCCCTCCATAAGCTCCGATGTGTCATCATCCACATCATCACCTGCATACTCTGGTGATACAACTGCACTGTCAAAGGATAATTCAAATGTATAATCAACATCTCGCAAACATCTGTCACAGGGAAACACAAACGTAAGCTTTACATTCCCCTGAACCAGTGCTTTTGATTGCCCTATATTAGAAAGCTTCAGCACAACAGGCCCCTTCTCTTTAATCAAAAAAGTTCCGAGCTGGTTTGTAAATGTATCTGCATTGTACGATACTTCCAACTCCTGCACTTGTCCTTCCTTTGTAAATACATCTGTCAAATTCACTAACATCGTAGACTCCTATCCACACATTCACTTATTATACAGAACCGTTTTCAGTTTGTCAACACTATTTTCCAGTTATGTTTCATATCGAGTGACTTTTTGAACCAAATATGATAAAATAATAACCGCCCCACCTCTGACGATGACTCTGCAAAATATTGCCTATACGAAAGGAAGGACTGTTATCATTTATGAAAGTCACAGCTGTAATCGCCGAATACAACCCTTTTCATAACGGACATTTATACCAGCTGGATACGATACGCAAAATTCACAATACGGATATGATTATTGTTGTCATGAGCGGTGATTTCGTGCAGCGCGGCATTCCGGCCATTGTCAACAAGTATGAGCGCTGTCGGATGGCTCTCGCAAACGGTGCCGATCTGGTCTTTGAACTTCCTGCTTATTTCGCGCTTGGCAGTGCAGAGTACTTTGCACAGGGCGCAGTGTCTTTGCTTGACAAGCTTGGCGTAGTTGACTTACTGCACTTTGGCAGCGAGGCCGGTGACATTTCTCTTTTATATGAGTTTACCAACATGGCCATTGCACACGAATCCGATCTGTACAAAGCTGCATTAAACAAATATTTAAAACATGGCTATTCCTTTCCTGCTGCCAGGGATAACGCGCTGTCAGATCTATTCCCAGATCAGTCAGTCAGCAAGCTCATCAGCGCCCCTAACAATATCCTCGGCATGGAATATATCAAGGCCCTTATCCAGAGAAACAGTGCCATAAAGCCTGTGACACTCACCAGAAAAGGGGACGGATACACTTCCGATACCCTCCGCCCGGACTGCTTTGCATCGGCAAATGCGCTACGGAAAACACTCTGTCAGAACGCAGATGCAGATGCCGTCAGGAATCATGTGCCGATGTCTGTACATGCCTTATTGCAGCAGATGTTATTATGTGCAAACGACTTTTCGGAGATTCTCTCCTTTAAAATGCTTCAGACTTCAACAAATAAGGATGCCTTCGCACATTATTATGACATCGGAGCGCAGCTTTCGCACACGCTGCACAACAATCTGCCCCGGTACACATCCTTTGAAGAATTTGCGCTGTTGTGCAAAACCAAAAACCTGACATACGCCCGCATCTGTCGCGGACTTATGCATATTCTTCTGGAAATGACACAGGAGAGCGCAGATGCCCTGAAACGTCATGATTACGCGCAGTATGCCCGGCTTCTTGGCTTTACTGCCCATGGAAAGCAGCTGCTAAAGTCCATCAAGGCAAACGCATCGATACCTGTCATAAGCAGGCCTTCCAATGCGCTGAGACAACTCAGCGGCACTGCTCTGATGTCCTTGCAGTCTGATGTCCATGCCGCAGATATTTATGACACTGTCCATCAGCAAAAACAGCTGCGTCTGTCAGGTCGAACAGCCGGAATCATTCGCCATAACGAATTGACCAGCCAGATTATTAAACTTTTGTAAAAATTAATTCTTAAAACTGTGAATTGGCGCGGGTATCCGGCCACCGCGATTGACAAATGCATCACAGGAATATTTGTTAACAGGCATGATCGGTGCATGCCCAAGCAATCCGCCGAACTCTGCACTGTCACCGACCTTCTTGCCGATAACAGGAATCACGCGGACTGCTGTGGTCTTCTGGTTAACCATACCAATAGCAAGCTCATCTGCTATGATACCGGCAATTGTTGTCGGCTTCGTATCCCCCGGAATCGCGATCATATCCAACCCGACAGAGCAGACACAGGTCATGGCCTCAAGCTTCTCCAGTGTGAGTGCCCCTGCATTGACAGCATCGATCATCCCCTGATCCTCACTGACAGGGATAAATGCACCGCTCAGTCCGCCTACATAGGAGGAGGCCATCACACCGCCCTTCTTCACCTGATCATTTAACAGGGCCAGTGCTGCCGTTGTTCCGGGCGCTCCTGCGTATTCCAGGCCAATTTCACACAAAATGTCAGCCACACTGTCACCAATCGCAGGCGTGGGTGCCAATGATAAATCCACAATACCAAAAGGAATGCCAAGACGTTTTGATGCCTCCTGTGCCACCAGCTGACCGACACGCGTCACCTTGAAAGCTGTCTTCTTGATCGTCTCGCAGAGCACTTCGAAATTCTCACCGCGCACTCTCTCCAGCGCATTCTTGACAACACCAGGCCCGCTGACCCCCACATTGATAATCGCATCTGCCTCGGTGACTCCATGAAACGCGCCTGCCATAAACGGATTGTCATCCGGCGCATTGCAAAATACGACAAGCTTCGAACATCCGATCGAATCTTTGTCCTTTGTCAGTTCCGCTGTCTCCTTGATAATGTCTCCCATCAGCCTTACTGCGTCCATGTCGATTCCTGTCTTGGTAGAGCCAAGATTGACAGAGCTGCACACAAGCTCTGTCTGCGCAAGTGCCTGTGGAATGGAGCGCAGGAGGAGCTCATCTGCTTTTGTCATTCCCTTCGATACCAGCGCAGAATACCCTCCAAGAAAATTGACACCCACATCCTTTCTTGCCCTGTCAAGTGTTTTTGCAATCTTCACAAAATCCTCAGAAGTTTTGCACGCAGCGCCTCCAACCAGAGCTATTGGCGTGACTGAGATTCTCTTATTGACAATCGGAATTCCAAACTCTTTCTCAATTGCCGCACCTGTGGCCACCAAATCTTTCGCCACTGTCGTAATCTTATGATATATTTTCTCATTTAACTGCTCAAGATCCGAATCAATACAGTCAAGAAGACTGATGCCGAGCGTGATCGTCCTGACATCCAGATTCTCCTTCTCGATCATCTTGTTGGTTTCTAATACTTCATTAATATTTATCATCTGAACAAACATCCCCCTTACAATTTCATAATTGATATCCTGTTTATCCCACCGTGGCATTCTTCTCTTTTTGCACTGCTCAAAGTCTATGCATACTGTTAAAAATCTCTTCCCTCTGACATCTGATAATAACTCCGATCGCTTCGCCAAGTTTATCCAGATCATCGGAAACTTCGCTGACCGGTTTAACCGCCTGGCTCATATCCGCAATCATCATCATATTAAAGTAGTCATCCACAATCGTCTGTGATATGTCCAGAATATTAATCCTGTTCTCCGCCAAATATGTACATACTTTTGCAATAATACCGACTGTGTCTTTTCCAACTACTGTAATAATTGTTTTCTTCATAACACTCATCTCCTATAATATCTCTTCTTCTATTTCATGTTGTCCTAAATCTCAACCAATTGTGACAGTTCACTCCGGTTTGCCACAAAAATCGGAAAATCATCTGGCTTGTAGGGATTGTCAGCCATGGAAATTTCTAGCCGCACCGTCTCATATGCCAGCTCTGCTAAATTATTTTCTTTACTTAAATGTCCCAGAAATACAGTCTTTAACTTATCATGCAGCAACCGGCTCAAAAGCTTCCCCGAAAGTTCGTTCGACAGATGTCCCCTTTTTCCCAATATCCGCTGTTTCAATGCATAGGGGTAGGGTCCCACTTGAAGCATATTGATATCATGGTTGGCCTCCAGCAGCAGGACATCCATTCCTCGAAGACTTTCAACTGTATATTCATCGTAACTCCCAAGATCAGTCGCCACCGCCATGCGCTTCCTTCCATACTGAAACCGATATGCTACGGGCTGGGCTGCATCGTGCGAGATCTTCATTGGGTTGACTGTGATATCCTTTAAAATGAATTTCTCGTCTGCCCTGACCGCGCGAAAAAGTGAGTCATCTATCACGCCAAGATTACTCACTTTCTTAATAGCTGCTATTGTTCCTTCTGTGGCATAGATTGGTATACCAAACTTTCTGCACAACACACCCAGACCACTGATATGGTCTGAGTGTTCATGTGTGATTAGTATTCCATCGATATCTTTTCCTGTGAGTCCAAGCTGCCCCAGTCCCTCTACTGTTCTCTTACAGCTTATTCCCACATCTACCAGGAGATGCGTGGCATCTGTACCAATATAGATACAATTGCCACTGCTTCCGCTGGCTATACTGCACATTCTCATCTGATTATTCCTCTGTTTCCTTTATTTTATAATACACTTTATTTCCAGTATACCTCAACCTTGTCCCCATTGTAAAGCTCTTGTGTATACTGTGCGTCTTTTCCGTTCACAAGTGTGACAATACCCGATCCCTGCATTCTGCTGGTGTCAAAATCAATATAGTCAAAGATATCTACAAACATATAGCTCTGCTTGCCACGCATAACAATCGGCTTCTGATTTACAATGACAATAATCTTTTTCCCTGAATCCTCCATTATTTTTGCTGTTTCTCTTGTTGTGCCTGGTCGCCTCTCCGTCCTTGTCGCATTGACTATCCGTTCTGGTCTGAACGCCTCATACTTCGACTCTGCATTCTCATTTACTGCCGCTTTTACTTCTGGTTTCCCTGCGGGTTCTTTCTGGAATTCCTTCTTGTTGCTCTCTGATTTGGCCGCAGCCTCCTTCGCGGGCTCCCTTACTGGTTCTTCTTTTGTTTCCTCCGCTTTGCCTGCTGGTTCTTCCTTTGCTTCCTCTGG
>CAMWXE010000043.1 GCA_947178145.1 uncultured Lachnospiraceae bacterium
ACCTTGACAGCAAGACCAGCGCCGAGGTGCTGGGGCTTATCAAACGCACCAGCGCGGAGTTCCGGCAAACTGTCGTGATGATTACCCACAACGATGACATTGCCCGCCTTGCAGATCGGATTGTCCGCATTGAGGATGGCAAGATTGTGGAATAAGGAGGTGGCAGGCTATGACATGGCCTTTTGAGAATGACACCAGCACTATTATAAAGAAACTGGCGAAAGCTGACCTAAAGGAACATAAGCTCAAGACTTTAATCACTGCAATTATTATTGTAATTGCGACTTGCCTAATGGCAACCGTCTTTTCGATTTTAGTAAATGACGCATTGAAACAATCCACACAAGCACCTTATCATGCTATGTTTCGCGCTGTGAGCGAAGATACGAAAAACAAGTTGCAGACTGATAATGATTTTGAAGCAGTTGGTGTTTATAAGACCTTTGGTAATATTGTGAACAGTGATGGACGCACTGATCTGGCATACATGGATGATCCGGCAATGTCCTTTTTGGGCTTTGAACTGATGGATGGAAACCTACCGCAAAGTAACACAGAGGTACTTGTATCTGAAACTTATCTGTCTATTCACAAATTGGCGTTAGGTGATACATTTTTCTTTGAATATGTAGACACATTGACAAACGAATTGAAAGAAAACACCTTTACTGTTTGCGGTATTATCCGAAACAAAACGCAGGAAAAAGGAAAACAGTTTTACATTCTGACCTCTGATCGTTTCCGCACAGAATACGCACAACAGTACAGCACTCTTTCTTTAACTTACAGCACGCAAACCGCCACGACTGTTGATGTATTAGTTTCACTCAATTCGGAAAATGCCAATATGAGCCCTGACACTCAAAAAGATTTTTTGAAAAGTAAGGGTGAAGCCAGAGGTATTGAAGATTTTGACATCATACTAAATGACAGATATATTGATGGAATCTACATTGATGGTGCTGTGGCGGTCGGTATTATCTTTTTTGCGATATTCATTATGTTCGCCAGCAGCTTTGTAATTTACAGCATATTTTATATTTCCATTGTCAATTCGATGCCTGTGTATGCCCAGTTTATTTCATTAGGAACGACGAAAAAACAGTTGCGTTACTTTTTGAAAATGCAGGGGAATTTACTGGCATTGCGGTTTATTCCTTTGGGAGCATTGATTTCTATTGTGATTGTAATTATTCTCTCCGGGGTACGATGGCTTTTATATGACATGGCGATTATTTTATTGTCTGGTTTCTTGATTTTTGCTGTTATCAAGTTCGCTTTGAGAAAGCCAGCGAAACTTCTTGCCAAAACTTCCCCTATTGAGGCGATGAAATTTCAAGGAGAAAAGGCCGGACAAGGACACAAAACATTGAAGCGGATTACACCAAACACTTTGGCGCAAAGCAATCTGAAAACGAATCAGAAGAAAAACCGTATGTCAATTATTTCATTGAGCATTAGTGGAACCTTGATGATTGCATTAGCTATCCTCATTTCTTCCATCAATCTTCCAGCTATGTTGCGGCAAAGCTATCCATTGGACGAGAATTTCCAGATTGGCATACAGATGGATAACTTTTATGAGCGTTTTCCGACTATCATTCAAGACAATCCTCTATCAGAGGATTTGCAGACACAAATATATAAAATCCCCGGCGTAGAAAAGATTGTATTGGATGGATGTGTCGTGGGACGCTTAGTAGAATCAAAAGTTGTCTATGATTCGCCAGAGGACAATTTAGAAACTGTAAACAGTCTATCACCAGAACTTGTTGCTAATGCAAGTGAACTTGTGGACGGTACAATCAATTATGATGAAATCGGTCTGGATGGCATAGTTGTCAATAAATATCGTACAGATCGAAGTGATACAAACTATGGCGATTTGAAAATTGGAGATACACTGTTATTCCATTTTGATGTTGCCGGACAAACCATTGAAAAAACTTTTACCGTTGCCGGAATTGCCTACTTTCCATCAACAGGGTTGTTCTATTGTACCAGCGAAGCAATAGCAGAACTTTCCCCTTATAATAATACATCACATTTATCCGTTTTTTGTGACCCGGATTATAAGGAATCTGTTCAAGATGGGATAATGGCTCTTATAAGTGGAAATCCAAATTTGAGGCTCAAAATTTACGATGAAGAATTTTCTACAATTAGAGGATTCATAAAGGCAACCACAAGCAGTCTGTACGGTATTTCTGCATTTGTAATTCTTTTCGGGCTATTAAATATGGTGAATATGCTAATCAGCAGCGCTATTGTCCGTAAACGGGAATTTGCTCTTTTGCAGGCTGTCGGAATGACAAATCAGCAACTAAGAAAAATGCTTTACCGAGAGGGAATGAGCATTAGCGTAAAGTCTGCAATATTGGCAACCTTTTTGGGTGTTTCGGGAGGTGGCCTGTTATGCTATTTGGCAAATGAGGTATTGGCCCTGAAATTTATCCTTTTTGAGTTTAATATATTCCCAATCCTTTTATTTTCCATTTTGCTTGTCGGATTGCAGATTTGCATTAGCTATGAAGTTAGGCGATCCATTGAGAAAGATACTTTGGTGGAACGGTTGAGAACGGAATAGTAACTGTATGGAGAGGAATTATCTATGGCTGACGACAAAAGAAAATTAACAGAAAAAGAATTGAAACGTAAAAATGACTTTGAAAAAATAAGCTCTGAAATGCAACAAAAAGGATATAAAATGAAGAATGTGGTTATCAATACACAAAAAGCAAAGTATTTAGCTCTTTTAGTCATGTTCCCGTTTATGGCTTTAACATTTTGGCTCTACAATAATGTGAATGGTTTTAATTTAGACGGTATTTCCTGGGGATATGTTGTGGCGTTGCCTTTGCTTATTTTATGCCTGATTATCGTGCATGAGCTGATACACGGAATTACTTGGGGGATTTTTGCAAAAAATCATTTTCATGCGATTGATTTCGGAATCGTTTGGAGTACATTATCTCCATATTGCACTTGCTTCGAACCGTTGAAAAAGTGGCAATATCTGTTAGGAACTGCTATGCCTACATTGGTTTTAGGAGGTGGAGGTGCAGTGGCTGCGGTGATGACAAATCAGTTACTGCTGTTTTTGGCGGCAGAATACATGATTTTATCAGGTGGCGGAGATTTTCAACTTATACTGAGAAGTATATTAACTGATAAGCGAAAAAGTTTGTATTGCGCCCATCCTTACGAATGTGCTTTTGTAGTTTTTGAGAAATAGGAACAAATTGTGGAATAAGGAGGTGGCAGGCTATGACATGGCCTTTTGAAAATGATACCAGTGGCATAGTAAAGCGCATATCAAACCGCAGTATATCGGCGAATCGAAAAAGAAATATCTTTATTGTTTTGACGATTGCACTTGCCAGCGCATTGCTATCTGCTATTGTCCTCTATGGCTTTGGGGTTATGCAGGAAACGCAGAACCGCAACCAAAAAACAGCGCAGATTATGTATCATGCGATTTCTGAACAACAGGGGCAGGAACTATACAAGCAGGAAGAAATTGCGTGGGTTGGGGAATTTTTTAACGCATTTTCTGAACAGGTAAACCATTCAACTGTGAATTTTACTTATGCAAATGCAGATATGCTAACATCCCAAAGTATGCCCTATTCGGGAGATTTACCAGCTTCGGAGGATGAAATTGTAGTACAGGAATCCTTTTTGGATAGTTTGGGCTATTCAAATGAATTGGGACAGACAATTCAAATCCCCTTTTCTGACGGCACTGCCCATGATTTCAAATTGACGGGAATCTTAAATGTGAAAACCGGCGATATTGGACGCTATACAGCCATTATATCGAAAGAATTAGTAAGACAGCAGTATGGCGACGAGGGCATGATTGATTATTACATTGGGCTGAAAGGCGCTCAAAATATGAGCGAGGAAGAAGCCGCCAACTATGCTAATACTCTGTCACAGCAATTAGAAATTACCGATGATAATGTGATTGTCCGTTCCACTTATTTCAACTTAAAGGACGAAAATCGTGGAAGTGATATGCTGTTCTACTTCTTGATCGGTTTTATAACTTTCATTGGTTCCGGCATTGTGATCTATTCGATTTTTTATATTTCAGTAGCAGGCAGTATCCGTAACTATGGACAGCTTCGCACAATCGGAACAACAAAACGACAGATCAAAAAGATGGTTTACCGCGAGGGAAAATTACTTGCCGCCATTGCTATCCCGATTGGCCTGGTTATTGGAAATGTGATTGGGTATTTTCTGGTTCCTGCCGGTTGGTACTGGCTGACTGCTTTATGTGTGACGGCCGGGGTTGGTCTTTTTGCATTTATTATTGTGATGATTGCTATTCATACTCCTGTAAAAAGAGCTGCGGCAGTATCTCCGCTGGAAGCATTGCGATATTCCGATTATCAGGGGAAAATGAAAGAAAGTTCCGTGCTGCACCGTAAAATAACGCCTGCTTCACTTGCTAAAATGAATCTGTCCAGACAAAAGGCAAAGTCCACTTTAACAATATTTTCTCTTTCACTCGGCGGAGTATTGGTTGTATTGATTTCGACAATGTTAGTTTCCTATGATGGCGTTGCAGAAGCAAGAGGCAGGGCTTTCCCTGTCGGTGAATTTAACATCCAGCTCAACGCAAATCAATCGTGGGACACTGCCGGTATTTCTTTGTCTGGATTACAGCAAAAGAACTTTCTAAATGCCGATTTTGTAAATGCAGTAGAATCTATTGATGGCGTTACAGGAATCAAACGCTGGTATTACACGGACGCAGAATATCGTGTAAATGGCAATTCTGGAAAATGGATTCAGGGATTTTGCCGAGATGAGCAGCAGAATTTGGAGAAAGAGCGAATTGCGGGAACGATTGACTATGATGAACTGGTGGCAGGCAATGGAATTGTCTTGCTTCAAGAGCGTGCCGATCTCTATGATATTGAGGCTTCATTGGGTGATACCGTCGAAGTGGACTATAAAACCGAATCCGGGCAAATTCGCACAAAGACCTATACAGTCATGGGCATTGTAAATGAATATTCTTACTCCGGCTTCTCAAAGTGCATTGCGCTTCCAGAGCAGCTTATGAATGAAGCGGCCGGGATAGATTGCACAAGTACGATTTCCGTAATTACCGATATGGAAAAATTTGATACGGTTGAAGCTGCATTAAATCAACGGATAGACGGAAATAGCGATTTGGTTATGGAAACCATAAAAGAAAGTATCACTTATTATAGCGGACTTCAACAACTTTCTTTCGGGGTATTGTTGATCGTGGCTGTTATTGTTGTGTGCTTTTCTTTCATCAACCTTGTCAATACGACAATCACAAACTTTCTGTCCCGCAGGCAGGAAATTGGAATGTTACAGGCGATTGGTTTGAGTAAAAAGCAACTGACCAAAATGCTGTGTTATGAGGGGTTGATTTATTCAGTTTTTGCTACGCTTGTAACAGTGGTTTTGGGAACTGGATTGGGCTTCCTATCCGTACAGGTAGTTGTGAAAGCGATGAATCCATACTTTTATTATTCATTTCCGTGGCTGATCGTATTGATATATTTAGTAATCCTGCTGATCGTGCAGTTTACCTTGATTTCTTACACAACTGGAAATCTGAAAAAGCAATCTCTTGTTGAGCAAATCAGGGCGATGGAATAAGCGTATAAAATTTGGAGGAATTATCTATGGCTGACGATAAAAGAAAATTAACAGAAAAAGAATTGAGCGGTAAGTTTGACTATGGAGATTGGGGGATATGGATATAACTTCTAATTTGCGCCACAGCCCTGGCAGGCTATCGCGCAGCAATTTTGTTCAATTAAAATTTGTGGAGGACAACTATTGTGGATAAAGCAGTTATTTATATACATGGAAAAGGTGGAAATGCTGAAGAAGCTATTCATTATAAACCGCTCTTTAGTGATTGTGATGTGATTGGTCTTGACTATACTGCACAGTTTCCATGGGAAGCAAAAGAAGAATTTCCATTACTTTTTAGTTCGATTTGTAAAAACTACAGGTCTGTTGAAATAATCGCCAATAGCATTGGAGCATATTTTGCTATCAATGCCTTATCAAATCAGCAAATTGAAAAAGCATATTTTATTTCGCCTGTTGTAGATATGGAAAGGCTCATTGCTGATATGATGATTTGGGCAAATGTTACAGAAGATGAACTCAAAGAGAAAAAAGAAATTCAGACAACCTTTGGAGAGACCCTTTCATGGGATTATCTTTGCTATGTAAGAGGAAATCCTGTTACATGGAAAATCCCAACGCATATTTTGTATGGTGAAAAAGATAATCTTACCGCTTATGGAACGATATTTGAATTTGCACAGAGAACTAATTCAACCCTTTCTATCATGAAAAATGGAGAGCATTGGTTTCATACTGAAGAACAAATGAAATTTCTTGATGAGTGGATAAACAAATCTGCCCAATAAATAAATTCAAATTTGGAGGAATTATCTATGGATAACAATAAAAGAAAATTAACAGAAAAAGAACTGAAACGTAAAAATGACTTTGAAAAAATAAGCTCTGAAATGCAGCAAAAAGGATATAAAATTAAGAATATGACTATCAATATTCGACAAGCGAATTTTTTAGGACCTTTGAGTATGCTGCCATTTATAGCTTTAACATTTTTGTTTTACTATAATGTGAATGGTTTTGATTTAGGGGAGATTTCTCTGGGATTTGTCGTAGCGGCGTTTCTTTTTATTCCTCTAACTATTTTGCATGAATTAATACATGGCGTCACTTGGGGGTTTTTTGCAAAGAATCATTTTCATTCGATTGATTTTGGATTTATTTGGAGCAGTTTTTCTCCATACTGTACTTGCTCTGAACCGTTGGAAAAGTGGCAATATTTGCTGGGAACTGCTATGCCTACATTAGTTTTAGGCGGTGGAGCAGCAGTGGTTTCTGTAATGACAAATCAATTACTGCTATTTATTCTGGCAGAATACATGATTCTATCGGGTGGTGGAGATTTTCTAATTATACTGAAAAGTATGCTATACCGCACTGATAAGCAAGAAAGTGTGTATTGCGATCATCCTTACGAATGTGGTTTTGTTGTTTTTGAGAAATAGGAACGAATACTATTTAATCATGGTGTTACTGTTTATAGCTCCTCATAAAAAGAAAACAAATGCCACTGCGAATGAATATGCAAAGTGGAAGAAAACACAAAAGTAAATTGGACATTTGGGAAAATCAGTGGAGCGGTTCATTAGCTGCTCCACTGATTTTTTGCTATCCCTTGACAAAATAATTTGAAATGTCCGCGCTTTGTAACAATTCAGCCTGTTTTTCTGTCGAAATCAAAGGCACCTCGGACATTTGTGTAACATTTGTAGTTTATGCTTGTGGTAAATCAATATTGGGGGTGAGGATACATGAAAAAGATACTGCTGATCGACGACAGCGACACCTATATATGGTGTCTGCAAAAATATTTACAACGGCCAGGCTGCCCGGTAGAAACGGCTTCCACACTGAAAGAAGCTCGGACAGCCATCCAAGAGGAAATGCCTCTGGTAATCTGTTGTGATCTCGACCTGCCGGACGGTACAGCAATGGAGTTGTTTCATGCGCTGCGGCGGGTGGCGGGGATGTTCCAAATGAAGAATCCCCCTGTCCGGCTTCTGCCGTTCTTTATTCTCACCGAGAATAGCGACCTTGCCACGGAATATGAATATCGGCATGAGGGCGTGAACGACTATATCACCGCCCCGGTCAATATCCCGGAGCTGATCCGGCGGGTTCTGTTCTTTGTGGAATGAAACGAGCTTAGGATCTGTAGGAAAATAAGTGATACAGATTGCGCAGGATATTTCTTCGAGTGTGCAGTGCAAAAAACGTAGGCGTAGTGGGCTACGGCGAGGCTTTTTGCACTGTGCAATCGGAGAAATAGACAAGTCAAGATGTGTCAGTTATTTTTCTACAGATCCTTACATATTCAAACATCTGCCTCCACAGCGGGGAAAAGAAAAAAAACGCTGACGGGCAGAGGATTTTGTACGCTTTCTTGCACAGCCGATTTTTTTGGCGGTTTTGAGTAATCAAGGCCGCCATTTCTTTTTGCTAAAAAGCAGACCTCCAGATGACCCTCAGCAATCAGCAGGGGCGGTATATAGGAGGATACCGCCATGTCTGCAATATTCATTTGTAATAGCTATGATATATAAGTTAATGACATTGAGTGTGAATTGTAACGAAAAAGCTCCAGATTTTGTGAAATAAATGAGCAGATATTGACAAATATCCATTAAAATGATATAGTTACTATTGCAGTAGTTACCATCGTAGTAGTTACTATTGCGGCAGAGGAATTATATGAATTTGCAGTAAGGAACTGTAGAAAATTGACAGATCAAAGTGAATCCTCTGAAAAGCCCGGAAATTCGGGAATATGAAAGGAAAAATATATAATGAAAGATGCAATGCTCGATAAGCTGCAAAAGTTTGGATTGAATCTGTATGAGGCAAAGGCATATGCAGGTCTGCTAAAAATCGGAACAGCAAATGCATACAAAATAAGCAAGGAATCCAGCATACCGAGGGCAAGGATTTATGATGTTCTGGAATCCATTACAAAAGCCGGACTTGCTATGGTTGAGGAAAGCAGTGAAAATGTAAAAATTTATACGCCTGTGCCGAGCAAAATATTTTTGGAGAGAATAAAAAAGGAGTGGGAAAGCGATTACGAACAAGTAAGGAATGATCTCCAGGAGTTAGAGGCAGAGGAAAAGAAACAGGATATTTATGTTTTTACGGTGAAAGGGAAAGAAAATATAACAGCCTATTGCAGACAGCTTATACAGGAAGCAGGTCAATATGTAATGATTTCAATGTGGAGTCAGATGTACGAACTGCTTTTACCGGAATTGGAGGAATGTAAAAAACGTGGTTGTAATGTTTTGGGAATCAGCCATGACATAAAAAATCCTGTAGAGGGAATTGAAGCGCATTTTAACAGTAAAATACACAATATGCCGGAAAATATGCATTGGTTCATTCTTTCAGCAGACGGAAAAAAACTGCTGTATGGTTATTCCGCTGAAATAGATAAAGATGCGTTTTACACAGAAGATGCAAGCCACATTTATCTGATGGAAGAGTATATACTGCATGACATGATAATTAACCGTTTTATCAAAGATAAGGAAGATAAGGACAGCATGATTCAGATGATGCGGGAGATTGTCAGAAAAATAAAAGAGTAATGTCAGCGCACCAATCGCGCAGACCAGTTACATAAAATTAATTTAGAGGAGGTCATATCAATGGCAAAAATCTATTACGAACAGGATTGTAACCTTCAGGTCTTAACTGGAAAAAAGGTTGCAATCATAGGCTATGGCAGTCAAGGCCACGCTCATGCGCTTAATCTTCATGAAAGCGGAGTAGATGTTATTGTGGGACTGTATCAGGGCAGCAAATCCTGGGCAAAGGCAGAGGAAGCCGGTTTGACAGTAGTTACGGCGGCAGAAGCGGCAAAAGAGGCAGATATTATTATGATGCTGGTCAATGATGAAAAGCAGGCGAAGCTTTACAAAGAATCCATTGAGCCAAATCTTACAGAGGGCAAGGCTTTAATATTTGCACATGGATTTGTGATACATTACGGTCTGATCGTGCCGCCGCCTTTTGTTGATGTATTCTTAATTGCACCCAAAGGTCCTGGTCATACAGTCAGAAGCCAGTTCCAGGAGGGAAAAGGAGTTCCATGTCTGATAGCGGTTCACCAGGACGCTTCCGGCAAAGCAAGGGAAACGGCACTTGCCTATGCGCTTGGAATTGGCGGCGCAAGAGCAGGAGTAATTGAAACTTCGTTCAAGGAAGAAACGGAAACAGACCTTTTCGGAGAACAGGCTGTGCTTTGCGGCGGTGTTTCCGCTTTAATCAAGGCTGGATTTGAGACGCTGGTTGAAGCGGGCTATCAGCCGGAAATGGCATATTTTGAGTGCTGCCATGAAATGAAACTGATTGTAGACCTTATCAATAGAGGCGGTCTGACGATGATGCGGTATTCTGTCAGCGATACTGCGGAATACGGTGATTACATAACCGGCGAGAAAATTGTCACCGATGAGACAAGAAAAGCCATGAAGGGGATTCTCAAAGATGTCCAGGAAGGAAAATTTGCAAAGGACTGGCTTCTTGAGAATCAGGCAGGAAGGACTTATTTCAATGCAAAAAAACAGCTGGAATCGGAGCATGAGCTTGAAAAGGTTGGAGCCCAACTGCGGGGGTTGATGTCGTGGATGAAAAAACCATTGGAGTAACGTCGTGAATGGAATTGAATTCTGATAACAATTAAAATCATTCCATCAGAAGCGCGCTGGCGTATTCGTTCGGGAGGATTGCGCACTGGCTGTACTGAAGGCGGGCTGCTAAACAAAACTTAATACTCGGCAAAGAAATCTTAAACAAAATTTAATTGAGATGAGGATATGTTTGTGGTATTATTACAGCGTTGAACAATTCAGTAAATCGGAGGAAGAACAAATGGCAAGAAATTCCAGGTCACGTTCCCTTATGCTGCCATTTATCATTGGTATTGTTTCAGGAATTACTGCAAAACTCGTAGACGTACCATATATCACAGCAGATCATCCTATATTTGATGATATGATGGGGCGATTTGGAATATGGGTATGGGCGGCTGCGATCATCGCGATTCGGTCCAGGACTGCTTTCCTTGCGGCAGCGCGTTCGTTTGTGTTTTTTGCCGGAATGTTAGCTGCATATTATAGTTATACTGTTATTGTTCTGAATTTTTTTCCAGGGTCACAAATTATTTTGTGGAGCTGCATCGGTATGGCGACTCCGTTTTGTGGTTTTCTGATATGGCATGTACGCAGAAAAAGATATTATGCAGATTTTATTGCTTCCTTACCTTTTAGTATCTTTTTTACGGAATGGTATTTAACTGCTTTTTCTGCATGGAATTGGAGTGCGAAAGATAAATGGCTGCTGTTTATTGTCTATGTATGGTTTTCGGTCTCATTGCTGGCAGTCCTTCCAACAAATAGAAGGCGATTATTCAGTCTGGTTTATGGAGCAGTGATATCAATGATACTGATCAGTCTGATACAGGCAGGAATCATCGTCAATCCCTACGCTCAACTGCTCAATGTATAAATTTTTGCACTGACAATTTCAGCACAGCGGAGGGATATACCCGAGCTGGATTGCCTTGGTGACGGCTTCGACGGCTGAGGAGACGTCCAGCTTCTCAAAGATGTGCTGCAGGTGGTTTGAGAGTGTCCGCTCGCTGATGTACAGTTCGTCGGCGATGTGTTTGCGTTTTTTGCCAGTGCTGAGATGCTGTAAGATTGTCTTTTCCATGGCGGTCAGGTCTTCGATAATCGTGTCATTCTTCTCCGGTGGAAAGCAGGTATTCCCATGATAGACACGCGTCAGGGCGGCGATGAGGTCGTCCGGGCTGATGCTTTTGCTGAGGAATCCGTTTGCGCCGATTTTCTTTGCCTCGTGGCGGTAGACGGGGAGGTCATAGCCTGTGAGGATGACAAGCTTCGCTGCGGGGTGCGAATGGCGCAGGTTCGATGCGGTCGCTAAGCCGTCCGCGTCGCTGAGATTGCCAAGGTTGATATCTATGAGAATTATATCGATATTTTTTTCACAAAGTATTGTTTCCAAGTCCTGCATGTTCTGTGCAATATAAAACTGTTCGATTGCAGGGTATCCGTCCAGGGCGACGGACAGGCTTTTGGCAAAGAGCTTGTGGTCATCGATTAACAAAATATTCATAGGAAAATTCCCCTTTCATTGGAATGCAAATCTGTATGCAGATGCCGTGGGGCGCGTTGTCGGAGAGCGTAATTGTGCCGCCCAGGCTGTGTACTTGTTCTGTAATTGAAAAAATTCCTTTGTGTCTGGCAGTGTCCGCGGAAGTCAGGCGCGCGGCGCTGGCTGTTCCGTCATCGGCGACACGCAATGTAATGAGATTGCTTTCCGTGTCTGTATTTTGTGTGGGATTGTTCCCGAATGACAGTGTGATCCAGGCATGGCTGCCGTCAGAGTGCTTGTAAATGTTTGTCAGCAGTTCTTTGAGCAGCCGGTAGACGAAGATATTGTAGGGTTCTACCAGAAACAGGGTATCAGCGCATTCAAAGGTCACGATCACATTTCGCTGCGGAAAGGACTGTGAAACTGCGTCCAGCAGATGTTGATAATTTTCCCGAATCGTCAGATTTTTCAGGATAACGGGGTGGTAGTCCTGCATCTGTTCGCGGATTGATGCGTTGAGATGGTCGAGTGTTTCCGCAAGGAGCTCCTGCACTTCCGGGCGGTGGGCTTTTGTGAGCATGTTTTTGACGGATAGGATGTCCTGAAGGATATCGTCGTGGAGGAAATTGGCAAAATCCGTCTTTAGCTGCTCTTCCTTCTGCAGCTGCTGCAGGACTGCGGAATATCTGCTCTGGCGTATGAGGCTGCTCCTGCCGTTTTTGAGATTGTGCTCCAATAGGGTACTGCACAGCTCAATGAAGGCAAACAGAAGATTGACTGCGATGCAGAGCTCGCTCAATGTATTTCCCATACAGAGGCTGCTTAGCACGATGACAGTCAAAAATACTCCAAGGAGAAACAGCGTCTGTCCTGGATGAAACAGGACAGAGAGCGGATGGCGCTGGTGCTCTTTGTGCACAATGCCGTGGACACTGATACAAAATAGCAGTACAGGGAGGTATACGCCAAAATTGGAAATATGGTATGGTATCCGGGCTGTGGCAAAATAGTAAACGAGGAATGCCGCGACTGTGACTGCTGCAGATAAAAGAATGCTTTTTCGTTCACTTTTCAGGACAAAGACAGCGCGCTTCCGGTGATAGAGGAGGACAAAGGCAAGGCAGAGCCAGCTTGTCAAAAACTGCGCTGCGTAAAGCAGGGCATATATTTGCTTTGACAGGCCGATACCAGCGGTGGCGGCGGCACAGGCAATCAGGAGCAGGGCGTTTGTGGATTTCCGGAATTTGTAACCGCTTCCCTGGAATAAAAACATCAGAATGAATTTGATGGACAAATACCATATCAGCGGACTGAGTGCCATGAAAACAAACTGGGCAGCAGTGCCGGCATCTGGCAGCAGCAGGAGATACCAGCAGTCCAGGATCAGCAGCCCGCAGAAAAGTGTGAGGACCTTGTTTGCCCTGAGGTTGCACGCGCTGAGATAAGTCACGTCAGTCATCATGAAAGAGGCAATCACCAGCGGGACAGTGCCTTGTACTGTCGTCTGTGCATTGCCGCTGAGCCGGCTGAGATAGAGGATAAGCAAGATATCATTGATGAAAAACAGTATATTTTGTGTGGAATGTTTCATTTTCATGTGGGTTATTCTCCTTCGTTAGGAACTGTAAAAAAACTGACACATCTTGACTTGTCAATTTGATGAGTTCGTTGCCAGCAGTTCCTTAACAGGCATTTACGAGTTCCGGACTATTTTGCTGCAGCTATGGACTGTAAGCCAATAGTAAATCAGATAAATCAATGCAGTTATGGCAATTGCAATCACGGCAGGTACATACAGTGTGAGGGAGCTGCCGAGTAGGTTCTGCATGAGACCTGTCTTGTATACAAGTGTGGCAAAGATGCAGTCAAGCAGTCCGAATGCAAACGGAATGCAGAAAAAGGTAAAAACCTGTTTTCGGATTATTAATTGAATCATTTTATCTGTGTAGCCCATCTTGTGCAGAATTTCGTAATCGTCCCTTGTGTCCGTAAATGCTGAAACATGATTGAAATACAAGATACTTCCCGTCGCGATAAAAAACAGTACAACCAGAAATCCAATCAGCAGGAACGTGGAGCTGTTCAGCGAGAAAATGACATGGATTCTGTGCGAGTGTCCCTGCAAATAAGGACTGTTTTCAAGCAGAGCAGAAAGGTCTGCGAACAATTGCTCGTTGTTTGCTGCGGCATTTCCGTTTATGCTCAAAATGCTGGTTTTGGGTGCGGCGCTTTCCTGTATCTGCCCATAAACGTCATCGCTGACAATCAGTGTTCCCACACTGTTTGCAAAGGAAATCGGATTGTGAAGCGTTGTCCCGCGCACGGTGAGCGGAATTCTGGCAGCACCAATGTTTAATGTGTAAACGCTGCCGGCCTCGTCGCTTCCGTCAGAGTTGGGCTGGTACTTTACCAAAATGCATTCTGTGTCATTCAGAGCGGGTATCCGGTCGGCAATTTTGTCTTTTTTCTGCGCCAGCAGGAGGGAGCAGTATTGCGTGTACGAGATACATTCAAAGCCAGGGGATCTCGTTATCTTTTCATTATGGGCGTCACCCTTGGCGGTTCCGACGTTGTATTCCATGGGAAGGCTGTCGGAGGACGCTGTAATTTTGTAGATGTCAGTCTGCGTAAATGTGACAGCGGTGTCAGGAGCATACTGGTTCACAAGATGCTTTGCGGCAGCAGTCTGATATTCATTCTCAACGCGGAACTCCAGCTCGGACGGCGCCATGCGGGAGACGCTGGCAACCGGGTAATAGAGTGTCAGAGCCATGACGCTTGCCACTGTCAGTGTAGCCGCAAAGAGCAGCGTGAGCATAATCAGGGTTCTGGCGTTCGAGCGGATACGGTATACGAAGTTTGGCGTTGTGACAATTCTGGTCTGCGTATAAAAAGCCTGTTTATTCTTTTTACTGCGCTTTATCACATAAGGCAGAAAAGATGAGATGAAAAAAATGGTTCCCAACAAGATTAGCATTGCTGTGAGCAGGCCGGTCTGATAAAAGCCGACAGAGAACCAGAGGGATTTTCTGCCCCGGCAAATATCCAATGCCAGCATGTAACTGGACAGTGTCATGACAAGCCCAAGCAGGGCGGGAAGAAAATGAAACCGCATGCTCTTTTCTGTTTTCTTCTCAAACCGCACCAGACTGATCAGGGAGGTCTGAAACAGAAATCTGGCGTTTGAAAAACTGAGGACGACAATCACCAGTAAAATGAAACAGGCTGTTTTCTGAATGGCACTGATTTGAAAGAACGGTATCTGCGCATTGTCCACAGAGAGTTTCAGGAGTGCGGTAATTCCCGCGACAATGCCCTTGTGCATGACGGCGCCGAGGAGAACTCCGATACACAGTGCGCCGCAGCAGATCAAACTGTTTTCAATGGTGAGCAGTGAGAGGATTGTGGTCTTTCGATAGCCGAGCAGGGCGTAAATGCCGAGCTCTTTTGTGCGCCGTTTCAGGAAAAAACGGTTGGAGTATGACATATAAAACACGACGAACGCCATCAAAAAGATGGAAATCATGCGGCACATGGACTCCACGCGCCCGTCTGAGGATATTTTTGCAAGCATCACCTGATTCAGCGAGAAGGACGCAAAGGCGAAATAAATCGTAATGACGAGGGAGACGGACAGCAGATACAGGGCGTAAAAAGAAAAGCTTTTTCTCAGGTTTTTGGCCGCCATCAATATTGTCGTTTTCATGCGCATGCACCTACCTTTCTGTGTCTAATCTCGTCACTTCTGCGGCAATGGATTCGTAAAAGTCACGTCGGCTGGCATTGTTTCTAAAAATTTCCCGAATGATGTTTCCGTCTTTAAAAATCAGGATGCGCCCTGCAAAACTTGCGGCGTAGGCGTCATGTGTGACCATTAAGATGGTGGTGTGCAGTTCCTGATTGGCCTCCAGCAGTGCGTGCAGCAGTTCGGTTGCAGAGCTGGAATCCAGCGCGCCGGTGGGCTCGTCCGCAAATAAGATGCTGGGCTGTTTTACGATGGCTCTCGCGGCGGAAGCCCGCTGTCTCTGGCCGCCGGACAGCTCACCGGGGTATTTGTCGAGCTGTGATGCGATGCCGAATCGCCCGGCAAGATGTTGCACCATCGATTCAATCTTTTTGGGCGGAAGTTTCTGGAGCGTGAGCGGAACCGAGATATTTTCCCGGATTGTGAGGCTGTCCAGCAGAAAGTACTCCTGGAAGATAAATCCCAGATGATCTTTGCGGAAGTCGGCAGCGCCTGTATGATTCAGGTGTCTTAGGTTTACGCCGTCAATCCAGATTTCGCCGCTGGTGGGCGTGTCGATGGTGGAAAGGACGTTGAGCAGGGTGGTTTTCCCGGAGCCCGATGCGCCCATGATGCCGATAAATTCGCCCGCGGCGACGCTGAAAGAGATTTTGTCCAGGCTGGGGCGCTGTGCCTTTTCGTAGGTTTTTGTCACTTCTTTTGCTCTTAATATTACATTCATTTTGATTCTCCTGTTCAAAGTTTTGCATCAGTTTTCCGATACCATTATCGATTGAGAGCGTTCCGGCTGCATATGACAAGTGCCTGTAATTGTTCTGGATATCGTTTGGGCTGATGCTGTTTTTGGTTTTTTCAGGTTTATTATACGGAACAGGAGAAAAAAGCGAATGAGTAAATCAGGCAAAAATTAATGCTTGTTCCGGCGCGCGGATTTTCGGTACAGGAGCGGCGGTTTCCGGTATTTTTTCTGGAAGGCCCTTGTGAAGTAGGACTGGTTGTGAAAGCCGCAGTTTTGCATAATGTCAATCACTTTGCTGTCCGTTTCCGCCAGCTGCTTTGCCGCCAGTTCCAGGCGGTAGTTCACCAGATAGGCGTTGAAGCTCATGCCTGTAAATTCTTTAAATAGTTTCATAAAATGACTTTCCGAGAAGCCGCACTCCTCAGCCGCCCTTTTGATGGTAATATTGCGGTCGTAAAATTTCTGGACATAGTAGAGTGCGTTTTTCAGTCTGCTGTAGGAAAGCTGCGGCTGGCTGTTGTCGCTGGTGGCGGCAGTGCTGCACAGGTTCATGTGGTGGAGCAGGAAGAAGAGACTGGATTTGATCAGCAGCTCGTAGGTGGTATAGCTCTCTTTCCGGTGTGTCAGCATGGCCTGGATGCAGGGCGTTACGGTCTGGTTAAAACAGGAGCCGGCCGGATAAAAACATTCCATCGTTTTCTCGCCATTCAAAAAAGGAAGGACATATTTGTCATAGCAGAGGTCATTTTCTGAGCCATGGAAGATAGAGGGATGAAACATGATGTTAAAGTATTCTCCGCCCTCCGGATTTCCCTGTTCAATGGAATGCACTGCGTGGGGGAGAATCACAATCAGATCGTTTGCGCAGAGGGTGTGCGCCTGTCCCCACAGAGTGACCTGTATCTGCCCTTTGGCACAATAGATGAACTCAAAATCATCATGCCAGTGCAGGGGAAAAGAGGGAATCCACTCGGGGATGCGCCCCATGTAGACGCTGTAGGGGAAGGTGATGATGCCGTGAAGCTTTGTCTCGTGTATTGGTGTTGGTTCCATGGGATTCCTCCTTGAATAATAGGATTGTGTCAAAAATATAGGATTATACTGCAAGAATTATAGCATGAATAAGAGTACAATACAAGTATAGGTGGAATAAAAGCCACTGAAACAGACTGTGTGGCGGACCGATACAATCTTTCGCTTTTTCAATTGATCGGTCTGTTGCAATCTGTGATGCAGGGGATTGGCAGTTCCTTAGGAATATCTGGACCATTTTGTGCAAAGTGTTCTTATTTTTTTTCATACAAAAGACTGGGGGTTGAGAAATGAAACCATTTATGAAATTATATATTCCAATCGCACTGGAAACGTTATTTACGATGCTGGCGGGAATGGTAGACACAATCATGCTCTCCACGGTGGGGGACAATGCGGTCGGCGCGGTGGGGACGGCAAACACGTATATCGGCGTCTTTATCATCATGTTTCATGTTGTGTCATCGGGAATGATCGCGGTGATGACACAGTATATCGGAGCGAAGCGGGTTGGCGTTGCCTATCAGGCAAGACAGCTGGGGGCGGTTTTCAACGCTGTGATTGGTGTCCTGCTGTCTGTGTTTTTGTTTATCTTTTCAGAGAGGATTCTGGAGATTGTAGGAGTGGCGCCGCTTCTGATGGGTTACGCAAAGACGTATCTTAGAATCGTGGGCGGCGCTTGTTTCCTGAATGCCTTGATTCCGATCTTTTCCAGTTACCTGCGGGCTTTTGGGCATACGAAACAGCCGCTGGCTGCCACGGTGATTGCCAATATAGTGAATTTATGTCTGAACGCTGTCTTCCTGTTTGTATTTCACAGCGGCGTGGCGGGGGTTGCGGCGGCGACAGTGATATCAAGGTTTTTGAATCTTGTGATTGTGATGACGGCCTCTAAGCTTCTGGTCAAGGCAAACGAGGATAAGGAGCGGCTGAAAAATACGGAGGTCTTTGTCCAGATTATCAAGGTTGGGCTGCCCTCCGCCTTAGAAACGGCACTTTATAATGTGGCGATGACGCTGACAATCCGTTTTCTGAACCAGATGGACGAATCCGGGTTCAATGTGACAGCGAGGGCATACGCGGCGCAGATCGCCAACTTTTCTTACTGCGCCGGTGCGGCATTGGCGCAGGCAAACGCCATCATGACAGGCTGGCGGATTGGGGAGAGGGACTTTGAGGCGTGCGACCGGGGAACGAAGAAGGCGGCGTGCATCGGAATCTGTGTGGCGGCAGGGCTGGAGACTGCGTTTGTCCTCAGTTCGGGTTATCTGATTCGGCTGTTTACCAATGATGTGGAGATGATTACGCTGGTGAGAACGCTCATGACAATCGATATTGCGCTCGAGGTAGGGCGCGTGACGAATCTGGTGTTCGGGCAAGCGTTAAAGACCAGCGGAGATGCGCTGTTTACCACAATAATCGGCGTGATATTCATGTATATCTGCATGGTGGGCGGCACATGGTTTTTTGGGATTCATCTGAATCTCCTGGCAGTGGGCGCGTACATAGGGCTCGCGTGCGATGAGTGCGTGCGCGCAGTGTTTATGTTTCTGCGATGGCAGTCGGGGAAGTGGCGGACGAAGGGATTTATCAAGGCTTGATGGCGGGAAAATATCTTTTCATATTCCTGGGATTGTGGTAGAATAGGGACAAGGACTGGCGCTCCAATTTCTGACCAAATGGAGTACCAGATAAGCAGAAAGTATGTTTCTGGCGAATGAAGCGCATGAAATAGAATCATCAAGGAGATGAAACTGTGGGGATCAGAGGATATTACAGGGTTATTGAGGATTCCGTGTTAAGTCAGGTTATCAGCGGTGATAAAGAAATTTTTGACATTGCCCCCTTGCAATATCAGGAATTAGACATAGATAAGTTCTGGAGGGCGATCCATTATCTATTATGTAACGATATTGAAAATGGGGAACCGCCGGGGGGCTATGTTGTTCCGGTCAGAGATGACAATGAGATAGTTCCGGGCATACCGG
Organism: uncultured Lachnospiraceae bacterium; assembly: GCA_947178145.1. Classification (GTDB taxonomy): domain Bacteria; phylum Bacillota; class Clostridia; order Lachnospirales; family Lachnospiraceae; genus COE1. Next base: position 19,265 of record CAMWXE010000043.1, read on the forward strand.
TTTCTGATATTACGCTATATTATATTACAGCACAGCAAGTGAAGGAGGCTTCTGATTTTCTAAATGCATTGGACGATGATACGTTAAAAAGTATGTATGATTTTAAGGCGATGCGGGAAAACAAAGTATATCCACTCTTTGGAGATGAACCAGATACAGACGCAGAATGTTTTTATGAGGATATATATTCTTTTCTGATGATGATAAGGGATTATTTTGTACAGGCGGTAGAAAATGGTTATGGCATTATTTTCTGGCTGATATAAGGAACTGCAGAAAAATAAGTGATGCAGACAAGTCAAGATGCGCCAGTTATTTTCCTGAGGTTCCTTACTGACAATACACAGGCAGGGCGATCTCTTCCCTGCACCATGGGCGATGTCATCTTCTGTGAATTCAGATGATTTCTGTTCAAGGTTACTTGTTGGTTAAAAAACGAGTCATTTCTTCGGGCATCATATATACGAAGATTCAAAATCATATTCTCGAATGTCGCCAAATGACTGATCAAGTAATTGTTTCTCAAAGATTACTTTAGCATAATCAACCAATGACGGTTGCGTTAATAAATCAGATATTGCTTCATAAGTTTCATTAACAAATACCAATGACTCAATTTCTCCATCAGTAGCAGTTTCCCTGAATCTTTGCAGTAATGTCTCCTTAGTTAATCCTGTCTTTGCTGTATAACAAATACCAACTGTGGATTGGTTATCTCGTATATAAAAATACTTTTTGTCATCAATCGATACGATATCTTCACTGGTAAGACCGATTTCTTCCCTGCACTCTCTCAGGAATGTATGTACTGGATTCCCATCAAAAATATCTTCCTCAGACAATCCTCCGCCAATACATTGAATCACATCCGGAAAAGAAGTATGATTGGACATTTTTCCAAGAACATAATAACCATCCGCAGTAACAATACAGCCTCCAACTGCTACAGCCCTGCATTTTGTTATATTCTCATTCTTATGATTCATTACATACGTCATATGAGAATAATGTGTTTTCTCAAGCTCTATTTTTATTCCTTGTGATAATTTCTCTACAGATTTGACACTTAAAACGATGCCATCAAATAAACTTGGATTTTTGTCTACTGCCTCCTGCCAATATGTATTAATAGTTTTTATTTCTGCTTCACTTAGGGAAATCTCTGTTTCACTGAGGCAAAAAGAAACGTTATCACTGCATACAAATACTTTCGTATTATTGCCACAAACATACTGCGAACTCACTTTTTTATACCTCCATCCGGCATTATATATAATATTTCTATTGGCCTTCCCTTTATATTTACAGGAAAGCATTTATTAAACCTACACTTAACAATGAAATCTTGTGCAAAATGGCAAAATTTTGGTTCTGGCTTGAGGAACAGTTATCTTTGAACAGTTCATTGGCCGGTGTTTCACGTTATATTAGATCCAGCTGCTTGATAGGTTTCAATTCCAGCTGTTAAAATCATACCACAAATCCTCTCATTAGACTACCTGATTATGCATCAAATGCATTTTGGGAATTCTAAGGGTGTTACTGTTTACGCCCCACGTGAAAACAGAGGATTTGCAGCAGTTTGCGCACTTAGCCGCGGAACCGGCAGCGACTGATGACATTGTGGTATTTACCAGCAGGAGAGAAGGTCAGTATGAGTAGCGTCTGGAAATCAGTAAAACTGGATTTTTCTTTGGTAAAGTCTTATTGGAAAACAATATGCTTCACAATGGCGCTGCCTGTTGTCTTTGGGGCAGTCAACCGCTCTTTGATGACGGGGATACCAGTCAGGAACAAGGTAATCAGGGAGCGCAGGAAGAAGAAAAACAGGTGGAACGGCTATTGACCGTTCCGCCTGTTCCTGTCTATCAGTCAAGTTCTTCAATAATACAACTGTGCTCTTTCCGGGCAGTGTCATAACTCAAACCGACAGCGAGGATGTGGGTGATCTTCTCTTTTTTTAGTTGAGCACTTCATTTGAATTTCTGACAAGTTCTGCCACGCAGCCAAAGTCATCATCTCTTAACGCTTTTTGGAATTCGAACATAAGCTCCTTATTTGGGACTCTTAGGATACCATCATAGTAAGACAACAGACCATAGATAATCATTGCTGAATAAATTTCGACTCTGTTTTTCGGATTTTCCTGTCCGGCAGCGTATTCCTCATCAATATCAATACGTATCGGAGTGTCATTGATCATCTTTATGACATCATCGCGCACCTCACCGATATTGTATTTCAGGAAAAACAACACCTCATCCATTCTGCCTGTCCTGGTCCAGTAGCTCTGGCAGGTCTCGTCCTCGAGTGCACATATCACAGATCTTGGATTATACAGCCGCGCGCCATCCCGGGTCTGGTATCCGTTGTACCAGTCCCGGATTTCGTCCATTGACAGTGCGGTCTGTGTTTGGCAGAGCATTTCAACTTCCTTCTCAGTAAAACCAAAATATTTGTCAAAGAACGGGTCTTTGAGCATGGTGTATTCCTTGAACATATTCAGCGCAGAACCAGTGCTGTATTTTTTAATCGGCAGCACGCCTGTCATATAGGTGAGTGCTACGTAAGGTTTATCCTTGAGAAGGTTCCTCAGAAATTCCAGAAAATCGCCATAGTGTTCTGGGTACAGCTCCTGGCTGAAAATGTAATCCCACTCGTCAATGATAAAAATAAATTCATCGTCCGTGGCTGTCAGCGCATCCGATGCTTTGTCAAATTCCTTATCCCGCAGCGCGGGGTATGCTTCCTTGATGTCATTGATGATGGCATTGTTGAACTGTGCCAGATAATCCGTATAGCGGCTTCTGTCAAGAGGGATTTCATTCAGGCACAGATTGATGACATTATATTTGTTCAGGTGTGTTGTATAAGTTTCGGTTTTGCTGACTTCCATATTGTCAAACAATGCTCTGGTATCATATGATTTGCAGTAGTAGGCGCCGAGCATATTGAGTATGGATGTCTTGCCAAAACGGCGTGGTTTTGTGATGCAGACATATTTTGTGTTGGTGCGTATGCGTTTGCTGATTTTCTCGATAATAGCGGATTTGTCAACAAAATATTCACTGTTGAGTAGTTCTTTGTATAAGATTAATGCAGATTTCGTATTCAGACATACAGCCATGGTATCCCTCCAATGCAACAAGATTTTTCTTTATTATACAGCCTGGTGCCGTTTGGCACAAGTCTGTTTTGGCGGCTTGACGACGGGAGCTGGCACGAAAATCACTGTTTACATACCGCCGATTGGAACACCAATCGGCGCACGATTTTTTACACTTTTGCCGGTAAAGGAACAGTGAAAATACAGGGACAGAGGGAAATGCAGGAAGAGCAGAACGGATGGACATTTCCGTGTGATTATGGTAATCTATTAGAAATATCAATCAAGTGTTGCTGAACTTGTGAACCAGGAACAAATTAGAAATTTGGAAAGGAAAAGGATAGTATGAAAGACTGCTTAAAACCTCATAGAGATTTAGAAGCTGAGGTACAATTAAAAACAATTATTCAACAAATTCAATCTCTCATGGATGAGCCAAAGAATGATTCTGCTGTTGAGAATCTGCTGATAGAAGCTTCTAAGTATATCAAAGCATCTGACAGGGTATTGGACTTAACAGTGATTGAACACTATGAGGACTGGACTGATATAGATGGTATCGTAGGGGAACTGACGATGGAAGTACCTGTACTGCAGGCTGTTTCCAAAGAAGATTTTCTGTCAATTGTGCAGGAGATCAGAGAAGTGATTGAAAGTGGTCAGGCACCAGATAATATGCGGCTGGATTATTGGATGAATTTTTACAGAGAACTTTTCGCATTGAATTTTCCGAATGCAGAGAATGTTGATTTACTTGATGCAATATTTGAAGATACATCTTTGGATGACATGATTGAGGTTGCTTTTCCACACACATGACGAGGATGCTTATTGGCTGGTTAAAGATAAGATATTGAATCATTACGATTTATGATTACATTAATTGAAGGAGGATATGCAAATGCAGAAATGGACACGAGTAATGTATCAACCCAATCTTCCATTGGGAAGAGACGGCGGGAAGGTGACGGCGTGCAAAGAGCACATCGCGCTCTCGAAGGAGGCGGCCAAGGAGGGCATGGTGCTCCTGAAAAATGACGGCGGCCTGCTTCCGCTTGCGAAAGGCAGCAGGATTGCCCTTTTTGGAAAGGCGGGCTTTGACTATGTGCGCGGAGGCGGCGGAAGCGGGGAAGTGACAGTTTCCTATGCGAGAAATCTGTATGAAGGGTTCTCGTTGCTGAAGGACAGGGTCAGTGTGTTTGAGGAGCTTTCCGCATTTTACCGCGACAATGTGAAGGAGCAGTATCGGGCCGGGCGTGTTCCCGGCATGACGATTGAGCCGGAGATTCCTGCGGAGCTGTTGAGAAAAGCGAGGGCCTACACGGACACAGCGGTTATCACAATCTGCCGCTTTTCCGGCGAGGGCTGGGACAGAAAGAGTATCGTGGATACCGAGAACAAAAATCTCTGCATCAGTGAGGACGCAATGGCAAAGCGGTCTGCGGAAATCTTTGAGGACGGCGATTTCTGCCTGACACACGCGGAGCGGGCAATGGTGGATGCGGTAAAGTCGAATTTTGAGAAAGTCATCGTTGTCATGAATGTCGGCGGCATGGTGGACTCCTGCTGGTTCCACGATGATGCCAGAATCCAGTCCGTGCTGATGGCATGGCAGGGCGGCATCGAAGGAGGACTTGCGGCGGCAGAGCTGCTGATGGGAGAAGGCAATCCAAGTGGAAAGCTTGTGGATACCTTTGCGCGGGAGCTGGCGGATTATCCATCCACGGAGGGCTTCCATGAGTCGGAGCGTTTTGTCGATTATGCGGAAGATATCTATGTGGGGTACCGCTATTTTGAGACGATTCCCGGTGCGGACAGGAAGGTCAATTATCCGTTTGGATTCGGCCTGTCATACACAGATTTTGCCCTGGCTGCAGGCGCGGCGTATGAGGAAAACGGCAGAATCTATGTTCCGGTCATGGTCACAAATATCGGAAATCGTGCCGGCAAGGAGGTTGTGCAGGCATATTTTGGCGCGCCGCAGGGAAAACTCGGCAAACCGGCAAAGCAGCTTGCAGCATTTCAGAAGACGCGGCTGCTGCAGACAGGCGAGAGCCAGAGTATCATTTTGTCATGGCGCGTCGGCGATATGGCATCGTATGATGATCTTGGGAAAATCAAAGAGTCTGCCTACATTCTGGAAAAAGGCTCATACAGTCTCTTTGTCGGCGTATCGGTGCGCGATGTTGCAGCGCTTGATTTCAAGTACGAAGTCAAAGAAGATACCGTGGTGCAGCAGCTGTCCAGAAAATGTGCGCCGACAAGCCTGGAAAGGAGAATGCTTGCAAATGGAAGCTATGAGGAGCTGCCGACTGCGGCGCCGGTCGATACCGATGCCAATGAGCTGGTTCCGCTGACCGTTGCGCAGACGGATGGCTTCACACCGGCAGCAAGGGCAGGAAAGCGGTATCATCTGTGGGTGAATACGGCGGCGCAGCAGCATCATTTTTTGCGGGAAGTGGCAGAGGGAAAGATTACGCTGGATGAATTTATGGCACAGCTGTCAGATGAGGATCTTGCCCATCTGTTGGGAGGACAGCCGAATACCGGCGTTGCAAACACCTTTGGCTGGGGAAATCTGCCTGAGTACGGCGTGCCCAATGTAATGACGGCGGACGGACCGGCGGGGTTGCGCATTGCGCCGGAATGCAGTGTGTACACCACCGCGTGGCCCTGTGCGACACAGCTTGCATGCTCGTGGAATGAGGAGCTTGTGGAGCGGGTTGGGGAAGCAGGCGGTGCGGAGGTGAAGGAAAACAATATTGCGGTGTGGCTGACACCGGCTGTCAATATCCACAGAAGCCCCCTCTGCGGGCGGAATTTTGAGTATTACTCAGAAGATCCGTTTCTCACAGGAAAGCTTGCGGCGGCGATGGTGCGCGGAATCCAGAGCAACCATGTCGGCGCGTCAGTCAAGCATTTTGCGCTGAACAACAAGGAGACAAACCGCAAAAACAGCGACTCGCGGGCTTCTGAGCGCGCTGTCCGGGAGATTTATCTCAAGGCGTTCGAAATCATTGTGAAGGAGGCGAGGCCCTGGTCGATTATGTCTTCCTACAACATTGTGAATGGCCATCGGGCTTCCGAGAACAGAGAGTTACTGGAAGATATCCTGCGCGGCGAGTGGGGATTTGACGGCATGGTGACGACCGACTGGTGGACAAACGGCGAGCACTACAAGGAAGTCAAGGCTGGAAATGACGTCAAGATGGCGACCGGATTTCCGGAGCGTCTGATGGAAGCCCTGGACAAGGGGATTCTCACGCGTGCGGATATGGAAATCTGTGCGAGGAGGATATTGGAGCTCATCTTGAAGTTGGATTGAAACCGGATTGAAATTGGAACGAACAATTTTCTTGACACGTTCTATGCAAAGTGATATATTTATCACATAAAGAGATAAATATATCACTTTGCGGAGGTGTGCTATGAAAAAGAGTGCGAAGGTTCTGATTGGTGTGGGCGTTGTCTGCCTGCTGTTACTGCTGGCGTCGGTGTGGTATGCGGTGACGTTTAACGAGTCCCGGCTTGTCGGACCGATGGATCTGTCGGAGTATGAGTTTACAGTAAAAGATCTGCCGATGATCGTTTCGGTCATTTTCGTGACGCTGTACGCAATCGTTCTAATTGGTATGACATCCGTTGCCAATAAGAAAAAGCGTATTACCAGAAAGATAAATCCCAAGTTGGGCTTCTTAGGCATAGCAGGTTTTTTGGGATTTCGGGGATTCTGGATGTATCCGGATGAGAAGGCGGTCGGGATGTTTCTGTCTTTCATATTTTTCGGCTTTTTTGGTTTTTTCTTTGAGGGTAAGATGTCGGACACTTTTATGGACGAGCGGTACATGGAGAACAAAAGAAAGGCGCATCTGAATGCAGACAGAGCGGCAGTGAACATCATCTTTCTTGCACTGCTTGTATTTGGGCATGGGAGATTCATGGGTTTTGAATACTCGATGGTCGCGTTTGTGATTGTCGTCTCACTTGCGATCGCGCTCGATGTGTTTCTGGGCGAGTATTTGTTGTACCGATATGATCATGAGGATGAACACTGTGAAAGCGAGGAATAGGGCGTGCCGGACTTTGAATGCAGATTGAAAAAATACAGACAACAAAAAGAGCTGACACAGGAGGAGCTGGCGGTTATGGTCGGCGTGCGCCGGGAAACGATCATGCGCCTGGAAAAAGCGCAGTACAACCCGTCGCTGAAGCTGGCGGTCGACATCTCGAGAGCTGTCGGTGCGCCGATTGAGGAGATATTTATATTTCAATAAATGTAGTACTTTGGATAGGAGTACAGGAGGAACAGTATGGCAGTAAATTTTTATGAGAAAGTGGATGATAAACTGTTAAAGTTTGCTGTAATTATTGCAAAGACAGATGGAAAGTATGTTTTTTGCAAGCATAGGTCCAGAAATACCTTAGAGGTTCCGGGAGGTCATCGGGAGCCTGGCGAGGTGATATCAGATACTGCAAAGAGAGAATTATATGAGGAGACTGGAGCAATCGACTTTGATATTCAGCCGGTTTGTGTCTATTCTGTGATAGCAAAGGATAATTTTGACGGGGAGGAGTCTTTTGGAATGCTGTACTTTGCTGAGATCAGGGAGTTTGAGCAGGAGCTGCACAGTGAGATTGAGAAGATTGTTATCACTGATAAGATGCCAGTAGATTGGACCTATCCTGACATACAGCCTGATTTAATGGAAGAGGCAGGGCGGAGAGGTTTTGACTGCAGGTAAAGAAATGCGTTAGACAAAGGACAGCAGGAGCTGTCCTTTGTTGATTACAGGATTGTTTTACAATTTTTGGTCAGTATCGGAGGGAATGTATAACACAATATCTTTAATTTGGCAGTTTAGTATTCTGCACAGGTCATTCAGTGTTCTTGTCGATACATCCAGGTTGTGTTTCAGGCGGTGAAGCGTGCTGTTTGACATGTGGTGTTTATTGGTCAGAGAATACCAGCTTTCGTTTGACTTTTTCAATGTTTCCCAAAAAGGGGAATAGACAATCATATCAAGTATCTCCTTTTTCCTTAGTATTTAACTTTAGGATAAATTATATTCTAATACTTGAATATCTTCGTAAAAAAGAATATACTGTTAAGCATGACACAGATAGATATTTTTAATGGTTAAAATACGTTTGGATTAGCGTACAGACAGACGGAATAGAAATGTCAAATATTATTTTTATGGAGGTTTTATGGAGGATATCATTTATATCACAGACGAGGAGCGAGAGAAATGTCGGCAGGTAGTCAATGCATTTGCAGAATTGTTTGAACAGACAGATGTGATTGTATTAGATGCTGGAAAATATGGTTTTGTAAAGCTGCAATATTACAGAGAACCACAGGGATTTGAAGTAATGTCAACTTTTACGGACAGCAGGAAATTGTTTGATGCGCTATGGCAGGACTGGTTTGAGGAGCAGGTTCTGTCGTCTGTGCTTGGGACATCACTGGAAGAACTGGAATACGAGGAGATTTTTTTACTGCTGCCTAAGGAAAAGCAGAATGATCTGATAGATAAGAAAACTTATTTCAAGAGGAAAGTGTCGTTTCGCAGCATGTCCTAAACTGAGGACAAAACTTTTGCGTTTGGGCAAACAGGACTGTGAGAAGGCAGGAGCCGCCTTCTCAATGTTCTGTTTGGTTCGTTTTACAGATTGGTAGGAAGCTGGAATTTGCCAATCAATGAATCCAGCGTGATCGCCTGTGCTGACAGCTCTTCGCTTGTAGCAGAGGTTTCCTGCGCTGTTGCAGAGTTGGACTGGACAACCTCTGAAATCTGGCTAATGCCCATCTCGGCCTGCTTCATCGCCTCCGCTTGATCATTTGACATCTCACTGATCGATTTGGAGGATTGAGAAATCAGCTCTATGCCTTCCAATACACGGTCAATTGATGTATTGACAACATCCACGGTCTTGCTTCCATCGGCGATTGCATTCAGGGATGTTTCAATCAGCGTTCTGGTCTCAGCGGCAGATTTTGCACTCTGCTCTGCGAGCTGGCGAATCTGATCTGCAACAACTGCAAATCCTCTGCCCGCCTCACCGGCTCTTGCTGCTTCGATGGAGGCATTGAGTGACAGAAGGTTTGTCTGCGAGGCAATATCCTCAATCTCAGAAATAATGTTTCCAACTTGCTGCGAAGCATCGTTAATTCGTGACATGGCTTCCATCATGGCCTTCATTTCTCTGTGGCTTCGCTCTGCTTCCTCAGCGTAGGCACGTGCCTGAGTGTATGAATCTTCTGCATTGTTTGCTGTGATCCTGATGTCATCGGAGATTGTTGTTATAGTTGCCTGCATCTCCTCGACAGCGCCAGCCTGGTCGGTTGCGCCTTCTGCAAGATTTTGAGCAGCTTCGGACAGATTGCTGGCACCCGCGGACACTTGATTGGATGCTTCGCTGACAGATAGCAGCGTGTCAACTAGTTGTTTTTTCAGCTGGACCATAGAAGTCAGAATTGTCTCAAAATCGCCTATATATTTGGATTTGTCTTCGCTTGATACCGTAAAGTTGGCGTTGGCCATATGCTGTAGAATATTTCCTACATCCTTGATGATAAACTGCAGAACAGACGCCATATAGGTTGTCACTTTAACCATCTCAGCAAGCTCATCCTTAGTATCAACTACCGGGAATGGGGAGGAAAGATCGCCCTGCGCGAAGGTGTCCAGACGATTTTTGATCTGGTCCAGAGGCGTTGCAATGCTGTCTGCGATACCCTTACCCAAAGAGATTGCATAAATAATAGAACAAGTGATAACAATAATAATAACAACGATAAGGGCGATAACGAGCAGGGAGAGCAGATTTGATACAGACTGTCCTTTCTCTACCTTAACCGCCATAATTTGTGTCAGATCATCATAGATATCGTTGTACATAGGTGCAAGTTCACCTAATGCTTTATCCTGTGCAAGCTTGCACTGCTCAATATCTGTCGTGGCACCCTGACTGATAATTTCTGCTTCAAAGTCCCAATAATCTTCAAGCTTGTCTTTTACATCCTGATAGAGTTTTTGGTTTTCCTCTGTTACCATAGCCGACTCAAGCTTATCGAATTCTTGCATAAATTCATTTTTATATATGTCATGGTCTTCAAGCAGTTCATCAATGGCATCCTGTTCGTCATAGCCAATAATACCACGCATCGCGGAGCGCGAATCTGCAAATTGAGCCATGGCTCTTCCGATATCACCTTGTGCAAAACCATAATCAACCACAGCGGCAGAATAAAGCTGCGACATTATGAACATTGTAATCAGTGTGATAGCGGAGACTGCAGTCAATATGCATGCGATGATAACAAAGGCCCTTACAAGCCGGTCTCTGATTTGCAGGTTGTTCAATTTCTTTAACATAGTACTTTGTTCTCCTTACTTTTCGTATTTCTTTGAATTGCCGTAAATAACTTTGGATAGTTAGCAAAGCCAGATGTATCAGTTATTTTTGATTGTTCCCCGGAGTGTGTCTGACAGGAAGCATTGTTCAGACGCGCTCAAATATATCCGTTATTTTTCTGTGCAGTTAAACTATATCAACTGTTCAGCACTTTCACAGAAGCAGGCGAGGAATCAACCAAGGCTTCTTTTGATTTACAGAACTTGGCTATGTGATGGAAAATTTTGCAGTCAGGTACGGATTCTCTCTTGCTGCACAACAGCTGCAGGATATGGTACTTAATAGCCATAATTGTATAATATTTCGTGCTCAGGACAAATAAATAATATATATGAATTGATTATACATTGTTTTATTCATTTTGTCTAATGATTTTGTCGAATTTATTGTTTAAATTGTATTTTTGTACAAATATATGCCGTTTTAGCAACATCCGAATGCGTCCTCAACACAACTGGACTGGGTAAAAGGGAGCTGGAGGACTGCTTGACGATTTGGCAGGGATGTGATATAGTGTCCATGCAAGTTAGATTAAACTAACTGATGGCGTGTTTTGACACCACAGAACAAGTAGAAGCATATATTAGTAAGGAAGAAAAGGGGGAAATATAGCATGGGTATCAATATGGATATCAGCGCAGCGGCAGGTGTGATGATACCGTTCATCGGCACCTCGCTTGGCTCGGCTATGGTATTTTTCATGAGAAACCAGATCAATAGAAAGCTTGAGAAATTGTTGATGGGATTTGCGGCAGGCGTGATGGTGGCGGCGTCCGTATGGTCGCTCCTAATCCCTTCGATAGAGATGGCGGCAGAGCAGGAGATCGTAGCATGGATACCGGCGGCGGTGGGTTTTATCCTGGGTATGGCATTTTTGCTGCTCCTGGACAGCGTGATTCCACATTTGCATCTTGACACGGAAAAGCCGGAGGGAATCAGGACAAAGGCAAAAAAGACGACGATGATGGTGTTTGCGGTGACGCTTCACAATATACCGGAAGGAATGGCGGTTGGTGTCACTTTCGCGGGTGCATTGCTCGGAAATGCGCAGATTACCATGGCGGGGGCGTTTACGCTGGCGCTCGGCATCGCGATCCAGAATTTCCCGGAGGGCGCGATTATCTCGATGCCGTTAAGGAGTCAGGGAACTTCCAAAAAAAGGGCGTTTGTGTACGGCGTGCTCTCGGGGCTTGTCGAGCCGGCAGGAGCGGTGCTGACGATTGTCCTTGCAGGGCTGATTGTGCCGATGCTCCCGTATTTCCTGGCTTTTGCGGCGGGGGCGATGATCTATGTCGTCGTCGAGGAGCTGATTCCGGAATCGCAGTCCGGAGAACACACGAACATCGGAACAATCGGCGTCGCGATCGGGTTTGTCGTGATGATGGTGCTGGATGTGGCGCTGGGGTAGTCTATCCGTGTTTTCTGGCGGTCTGGAGGATCCAGTCCACTGCGGCCTCAGCGTGAGTGGGCAGACTCCCTGAAACCGTCCCGGCTTCCGGGGGTACCGCCTCCTCCAAACCGGCATGAAAGACCTGCAGGGCGTATCTGGCAAGCAGTGCGGATACACGCCCTCTCTCGATGGAATCCTCGGTGCCAAGAACCACCACAACCAGATCATGCTTCATGTTCTGGTCGTTTGCGGACAGGGATGTGACCAGACAGGCGCCGGATTTGTTGGTCGTGCCGGTTTTCAAACCAGTTGCTTCGGGCAGATTGTGCAGAAGCGGGTTTGTATTGCGCACTTCAAGGTTGAGCGACGGTAAGGTTGCGGTTTTCATGGAAGTGATATCCGTAATCTGCGGATAAACTTTCAAAAGATAGGACACCAGCCGGAACATGTCTGCTGCACTCATGCGGTTCTGGCGTTTTGCAGGAATGGCGTCCTCTGTGTAAGCAGGCAGACCGTTGCTGTTGTAAAAAAACGCCTGGGAAAGCCCCAGCTCCAGTGCTTTCTGATTCATCATCAGGACAAAAGCTTCCTCCGAACCGGCAATTGTCTCAGCCAGACACAGTGCGCACTCGTTGCTTGAGGGCAGAAGAGCGCCAAGCAGGAGCTCATACACAGTGATCTGCTGCCCGGCTGTCAGGGGAATCACCCCGTCATCCGAGGCGGACAGTGCCTGAACTGCGGCAGAGACTGTGACCGATTGGTCGAGGGAAATCTGCCCGGACGAAATGGCCTCCATGGTAAGGAGACATGTCATGAGCTTGGAGGTGCTGGCAATGGGATACGCAGTATCAGACTGGTACTGGTAATAGATTTCCCCGGTGGTGGCATCTCCTGCCAGCACACCGTTGACGCCATAAAAATAGCCTGATTCTTCCAACACAGCAGGCGAGATCGAGAAAGGAGTCTGTGTGTCAATCAGAATAAGACCAGCGCCGGGAGCGGTGATATTGACATCAAGAATCATTGCCAGATCGGCGGCCATCATGAAACAGTCATAACCGCCGGAGGGCAGCGGCATAATCATTGTGTAGTAGTATACCTTTTGTCCGCTCAATGTAAATTCGTTTCTCCGCAGGGTGATATCAGGATTTTCGCTGCTTTCCCAGGGTGCATTCTCCACTCCTACAGGCGTGTAGGCGCTGCCTGGGTTCAGGGAGATGGTATTTTTGGTAATTTCCAGGGAAAAGGACTTGCCGGTATCCTTGAGAATCATGGCGATATCCCGCAGGGAAAAGTAGGTGTTGTGATCGTAACTGTAGTCCATGGTTTTTACAATGCCGGCAGCGTTTGTATCCGTCTGCACATGGCAGATTTTAGGAATCTCATATGCCGCGTCTGCATGGACAGGCAGCATGGAACACACCAGAATCACGGACAGTATCAGGGAATTTATTTTATGTAGGATTGTTTTCATGGGCTCTCCTTTCTCATTGTTCTGCTTGCGGTTGCTGCAGTGTGTATATCACAGGGTAATGATCGGCAAAATAACCGTAGTGAGCGGAATCGGCCGCACCGGTCAAAATCAGGGTGGAGTCCTTGCGGATATAGTTTTCTTTCTTTGTCCGGACCAGCTGGCCGCTGTCAAACTGCCTTGTTAATATGCCTTCCGATGTCTCATAGGTTCCGCTGCCGTCGTACTGTGACTGCAGATCTTCCAGTGGAGGCAGCAGGCTGGGAACACAGGACATCAGATAGGCCGTCGTGGACATTCCAAACGTTTCCGTTACAAGCGCCTCGACGGATTCCTCGTCTGTGCCGCCCGCATAGCCTGCCATGCGGAGCCGTTTGGCCAGAAGTTCCCGAAACGCTGAGGCAAATGCCTCATAGGCAGCCTGCCTGCAGGCGGCGTAGCTCTCTGGCTGAACATAGCTGGCGAAAGTTCCCCCGGAGCGGTCAGTCTGTTCCATCGTCAGATGAAGCGTGACAGTCAGCCCCTGCATGTGGGCTTCCATATCCTGCATGGAGACAGAGACAGCCTCTATGTCCTGCAGCCAGCCGAGCGCTGTGACAGCGGCCTGCTCCGTCATATCCAGACTGGCAGTCCACGTCCCGGATAGATTTTTGTCATTTGATGCATAAAAGTGCTGATACACAAAAAATGCAGCAAACATGATTAAGACGGAAAACAGTATGACAAATAAAGTATTTTTGATGATTTTTCTCACAGAGATACCTCCTGCCCGCGGCAGCGGATTTTCCTTACTTCTATATTTAAGGTAGCGTATTTTGGGCGAGTTGTCAACGCCGCAATTGCAGGGAAATACTCCAGACGTTACAATTCACACCAACGCCGGTTTTTATCAGCTTATAAGTTATTGAGGTATGAACTGTTTTAATGTTATGATGGTATGAAATGTACCAGAGTCATTATCATAATACATTTGTAAATTACCCTGATATTGTTTCACGACTTTGTGAATGCTTTTTATGCCAAAACCATGCCGGCTTTTGTCCGGTTTTCGGGAAATAGGAAGCCCGCTTTGATCGTACAGAGGGATACTCCGGCAGGAATTTATAACAATGATAACGATAAAAGGAGAGTTTTTCTTTTTTTGTACTGTGAGTTCAATAAACGACTCAGGAATAGTTTCAGCTGATTCCAGCGCATTATCCAGTAAATTACAAAATAATGATGTCAGATCATGCTGATAAATGTGCTGGACAGTACTGCTTCTGACATCGGCGTGAAAAGCGATATGCTTGTCATTACACTGCCGCTGATAGCGGCAGAGAATCGCATTCAGCATTTCGTTATCACAGATTCGTGCAGTCTCTTTTAAATCAGAAGATTCCATAAGATGTTGAATATATGCATCTATTTTGTCTGAAGCGTTCTTTGCGTTAAGCAGCTTAATAGACTGAAGATGTTTTTTGATATCATGGATCAGAATACTTTGATTTTCGTTTTGCGAAAGGAGCATCTCGTAATATTCAACGGAATCAGATTCTTTCTGGAGCAGCAGCTGCATATCAGTGAAATCCTTGCTTTTTTTCAAATTATACTGGTTGATTCCAAATACCAGAAGATTAATCAGGAGCAGAAAAACCGCGCAGGCTGTTACCATATAATTAATAGGCGGAACAAAGGATGAAGTTTCGCCGATGGCAAGGAAGGTAAACATAATGAAAATAGATGAAATTGTGATTAACATCAAAAAGAGTTCGGAATGGTCGTACTGCGTCTGATCGATGTTTTTTCCTTTGAACAGATGAGCCAGAAAATAAACAGTGGCAAAGAAAAAAAGCTTGCTGAAAACAGTGTAAAAAACCAGCCCGGCGCCTGCATCTGAGAGAAAATGTGGAGGATACCTTAACATAAGCCCGAAAACAGCAAGTTCTGATAAGCCCATAATCGTGGTAAGCATAGCGGAATGGAAAATTGCCAGCAGCATTTTAAGCTGATACTGTGTATAAAGAAAAGCAGCATTTACTATAAAAAAGCAAATAATATTAAGCCCTGTGTGCTCAATGAAAGATAAAAGAAACAGGATAGTATATAGGGCGGCCAGTAGTACCAGTCTAATTTGGACAGAACGATTTGGGGCAAAAAGGCTGGATGTGTATTGCCATAAAATAACAGCTTCTACGATAAAACTAAAAATAAGCATAACGGTGTGTTCCATCTATCTTACCTCGTACTTTCAAGAAATATAAGAAAAGCATCTTTGAAGGAACTGTATTTCCGGCGTGTCAGATAAGCCGTAATCTGCTGGTTGGTTAGATGTATCGTGGAATGATTGAAGTCCGTTACGTGTTCGAAATTAATAATAAAACTGCGATGCGTCTGGAAAAAGCAGTTTTTAGGAAGCAGTTCCAGCCAGTAATTCATGTTGTGTACAGAGTTGTAATCCTGTTGGGTAGTGTGTACGATAACCTTTCGCCCCTGCGCTTCTATGGCGATAATCTGGGAGGTGGGAAACGCGTACACACCCTGTTTGGTTTCAACTGGAATTTTAGTGGTCATAGTGTTGTAATAAGACAGGGCATCTTTCATATTGCGGAAAAAACGCTGCCTGTCCAAAGGCTTGGAAAGGTAACGAAATACATGGAAACGCATCGCTTCATCCAGATATTCGGAGTAAGAGGTAACAACAAAAATAATCACGCTTTTATTCATTTTTTTAAGTTCATTTCCCACGTAAATGCCATTCATACCAGGCATTTCGATATCCAGAAAAACAATGTCTTTTTCCCCTTTATCAGCTAATAGGGATTCACCGCTTGTATAGGAAAGCAGCTCCGGGCATTTGATATGATTGGATTCAAAGTAGGATTTCGTATATTTTTGTAATTGCTCGATCATTAGAACATCATCATCACATATTAAAATACGCATTTTATCACCGGGCTTTCTAAAGAATGTATTTTTGCGTATATCATACCATATCGATGACCAAGATGCAAAAAATGCGCATGAAAAGACATTTTATTTGCAACTTTGGTCTGTTATGTGATTTTTTTCATTCCTTTTTACAAGTATTTCAATAAAGTCTCTGGCAAGTTCTATATCAGATTGACTGCATAATCGTAGTTTGTCGATAATATCCATTGGAATATTATAGGCGTGCATACTGCCAAGCAGAAGGTAGTCTGGTGTGACATTGATAAGGTTACAAATTCGGATAAATGTATCAAGACTTGGTTTTTGCCGTCCATTTTCTATCGAAGACATATGGTTATTGGATATATCTAACATTTCAGCAAGTTCCGCTTGTTTTATTCGCAGTTCTTTTCGTCGTATTTTAATACGATTTCCCATATCATTATATTGGTTTTCTATCTAGTTCACCTTCTTTCAGCAGAATCTGATTAAAATTTTACCAATGTAGCAAATTAAAAAGAAGAATGTTATATAGAATTATTCTTCTATACATTTGATAAAGTTAATAATACGTATATATTTTTCTGTATTGCATGTTATTTTGAGGATAAAAGGAGAAAATTATGCCAATATTATATAGAATTGTTCCGTTCGTTCCAAAGGAGTCGAATATTTGATTAAAGTGGTATATGATTAGCTATGTGAAAATCAATGACTATTTTTATGGAAAGGAGAGAAGGCATTATGAAGAGGCAGGCAGTTAAATCGGTTGCCAAAGGGATCAAGTCAGCATTGGATGTTGTATTACGGACAGAAGCAAATACAGCATCTTGTGCTATTATGTATCAGCCTAAGGCACCACAAAAATTAATGAAGTATAGGAGAAATAAGTAATGGAAAAAAGTGCAGATTTAGTAGTTGATTGGATGATTCAGTGTAATGTAATAGATGATGAGGACAGAGACCTTTACAGGTATGCACTACATAGTTTCTTTCTGCTATTATTACCGTTTATATATGCAGGTGGTATTGGTTTTTGCATGGGAAATGTAAAGCAAGGAATTGCGCTCATTTTGCCATTTATGGTTCTGAGAAAATTTAGTGGCGGCTATCATACAAAGAATCTTCGATCTTGCATATTGGTGTCCGGTTTTCTACTGGCTCTGTGCGCAATAGTATCAATGCAGGTGAAATGTGATTGGAGGTTGGCAATAACCACAATTATTGCATCTATAAGTCTAATTATTTTTAGTCCAATAGACAGTGAGAATAGAAGACTTGATACTGATGAAAGGAAGTTATATAAAAAAATAACAGTTTTATATGTGATCTTTTTTGGGCTGTTAGATATAATATTATTTCTTTCAGGTCGGTACATCTATACGATTTGCTTTTCTATTGGAATACAGCTGGCGGCAGGCTTACAAACTCCTTGTGTAATAAAAAGTATATATTTGTTGACCAAAAAAAGTCGATAAATGTCGTTTGGTGCAAAGGGGGTTGAAATCATGATGATAATAAAGATAATAAAATTGTCATTGATTTCACATAAGTTAAAAATAGCCTCAGAATTTAATTAGAAATACAACAAAATTTTGAGAGATTAAAAGAACAGGAGAAAATATTTATGCTTAGAAGAAAAATGAAGAAGATGTTAAGTACTGCAATACTTTCTGCAATGACTTTTATGATGGTAGGTTCAATTCAAGTGCATGCAAACAACTGGAAGGACAGACCGTTTTCGTTTGTGTTTAATGGAACGCAGAATTATACAGAAGCGGAGCAGAAAACAGATACCAGTAAATTGTATATGAAATGCGAAAGTATTACATCAGGAACATCATATACAGCTCATGCAATCGGGTATGACCCTGCTACTGGAAGAAATGTTGATTGCTCACGGGGTTATTCTTATGTATTTAACAAGCCAGGGCAAAGTTACTATATGACTAGCTGGGTCTATGAAAATGGATATAGACAGGCAAAAATTGCGGCAAGCCCAAACTATGGTTATTCGTTTTCGGCATCAGGTCAGTGGAGCCCGGATAATGTAAGAGGAATCTAGAACAGTGGCTGTATTCCCCCATAATTGTTAAAGTAATGATTGTGGGGGAATATCATATTATGAAGGGAAGGATGAAAATATGAAACGTATCTTAATTATTAGTATGTGCACACTTTTGTGTTTGCATCTGGCAGGGTGTGCCGAAAAGAGTAATCATGGTATAAAGGAAAGCGGGCTGATTCAGGAAAAAGAAAATGTGGGAACGGCCGCAACGGAAGAAAACACCATACCAATGGAGGAGGAAAACAGTACATATGTGGCGGCAGATGTATTCTATGATGAAGTACAGTACGCTATGGAAGAAAATATATTGGAAGCAGGTGCAGAGGTAATTTATGACAATATTGCCTATCAGGTGCTGGAAACAGAGATAACAAACGAATTTGGAAACCGTAAAAAGGAAAATTTAGATGACGTAGGTCATTTGTATACTGATGAAAACGGAAATCTCACAGGGGATGATAAATATGTATTCGTAAAGGTGCGGTTTACAAATACGTCAGACGAAGAAAAAGAATTTTATCGGAATGTAGGAAGGGTTGTTGCAATCAATCAGGAGCGAAGAATTTTTTTGACAGGAGTAGATGCTGTTTACATGGATCCGCTATGGACGGAAGGAGGACCAACAGCGGTATATCATTATGTATTGAAGCCGAACGAAAGTGTGGAGAGTGAACTTGGCTATATTATTAGTCCAAGTGAGTATCGGTTTTCTGTTTCCGATGATTTATATTATTTGATCGGAACAAGAGAAATCGGAACAAGCAATTTAGGAGGTTTGTATAATCGGTATGTAAAACTGGAGGAGTAATTTATGGGAAGTTTGTTAAAAGTGGAATTTTCCCGTGCATTCAGAAGTTTGGGGTTTGCGGTGGCTATTGGAGTTGGAATTGTGATTTGCTGCTGGCATTTTTGGGAGAATATATATCCGCTTAGGAATTGTGTTTATGTAGGACCTTATCCTCTTTCTGCTTTTGGAAAGTGGATAGGAGGAGAAAATACCTCTTTACAAGGTGTACTCTATTATATGATGGTTCCAATTCTGTGCGCCCTGCCATATGCGGAAAGCTACTTTTTCGATTTAAAATCTGGTTATATCAATCAAATAACAATGCGATGCGGAAAAAAGCAATATGTACGTGCAAAGTATATAGTAACTTTCGTATCAGGGGCTGTGACCGCAATCTGTCCACTGCTATTTGATTTTCTATTAACCGGGATGGTACTTCCGGCTGTTGTTCCACAAAGGGGATTTGGAGTTTTTCCTATAGATGCGGATATGCTTATGGCAGAGTTGTATTACTCTAAACCATTTATCTACCATTTAATGTATTTTATATTGGATGCAGTCTTTTTGGGATTGTTAAACATAATCGCATTGATTGCGGTACATTTTACAGAAAATCGGTTTCTGGTTATGTTGATGCCTTTTTTAGTGTATTTGTTTGTTTTTTCTGTTTGCCAAATGTTGGGCGTAGGACAATATTGTCCGGCAGGTTATTTGAGACCAAGTCAAATGTTTATATCTTCATGGTATATTATAGCAGGTGAATTGCTGCTGCTGCTGGCAAGTGGAGGTGTTTTTCTATATGTGGACACGAAGAAGGAAGATATATAATTTCAGGGTAATGCTACAGATCTTATGCAGGCAGATGACAGCACAAAAAAAGTTTTTGTTCTCTTGCGGAATCGTGGAGTTGACAGCAGTTTTTTTGAATTTAAAAGCAACTTATATGAAATACAAACTTGGATATGGAGTGATTCCGTGTAAGGCGGATTACTTTGTGTGGGAAAATGGATTGTATGCAAAACTATTTTACATAATACCGATAATGTTGCTTTTGTTCATGAAGGACAGTAAGGCGGTAGAAGGAGAACAGTATCTGATTCGAAAGTATAGGAGAAAGGGAATCTGGTATGAAATGGTTATTCGCGTAGCAGTAATTTCAGTGCTGTCAGCTGCATTCCAAATGGTTTGCGTATTACTGTATGCTATGCTGGATTCTGCAGATAATATGAATTGGGAGCAGAAAAGGAGTGTGTTTTGGCTTCTTACGGATGGAAAAGTGTGTGGTCAGGGCACTGTTGGGTATGGAGAAGTGATTCTTTACTTCTTTATTTTGGAGAGTTTTACTTGTTTTATTACGGGAATTATTTATTTGCTGTGTGATATTTTTTCTGGAAACAGAATTCTTTCATGGTTTATATGTCTGAGTATGATTATAGTGGATCAGGGTGCTGACATACCAATATTTCTGTATGGAAGGATTTCACTTGATTATTATAATTGGCTGAATTCGAACTTTAATAGACTGGTTGTTGTGAGTGGACTGATTGGGGGAATCGGAATTGTTTTAGGGAAATATTTGATTGAAAGGAAAGAGTACTATGGGGACAAATCATTTTCTGAAACATTTAAAGTATGATCTAGTCAGCGGCTTTTATTATAATCGTAGGAAATGGATTCTGGGATTGGGAGTGTTTGTGCTTATATCAGATGTGTCGATTAATAATTGCAATATTATGGGGGTTAATGCTGGTTATATGGGGTATTTTACCTATATCATGCAGGGAATGCCAGAGTATATAAAAACAGAAACCAGTATTTTCCGGCTTCCTGTCTGCTGGCTTTTATTTCATGCATATTTGTTTTTTATACTTTGCTTCTACCCTTTAAATGATTTAATCGGGAGTGGACAGAGAATTTTAGTTTTGTCGGAAAATAGAAACAAATGGTGGTATAGCAAAATTTGTTGGTGTATATTGACAGTAATTGGCTACTACACACTGTTCTGCCTTAGTCTGTCTGGCATGAGTTTGGTAGAAGGAACTCCAAGTGGTGGGATAGACGGAATAAGTATGTATATGGGAATCGATTTACATCTGATTTCATTCGGAAAATTTATTTTAGTATGGATTTTTATGCCAATTTTGTTTTCAGTGACAATAGGTCTGCTGCAAATGTTGATTGGAATTATTTTGAAACCGGTCGCAGCATATGGAACTTCAATTCTGATTCTGATTGCATCCGTATATTGGCTAAATCCCCTGATGATAGGTAACTATGCGATGCTGTTGAGAAATCAACCGTTTACACAAGACGGGGTTGTTCCATACATAGGAATAGTGCTGTGCATAGCAGCAAGCGCGTTTTCGACAATTGTAGGAAGCATAGCAATTGAAAAAAAAGACATTATAGGTTAAAAGAATGGTGGTTTGATGAAGATAGTAGTAGAAAATTTGACTAAAAAAATAAAAAAAATCAATGTTTTACAGTCTGTAAATGTAGAAATGGAAAGTGGAAATATTTATGGCTTGAAAGGGAAAAATGGCTCAGGAAAAACAATGTTTATGAGGGCTTTATGTGGACTTATACTTCCAACGGCCGGGAGTATAAAGATAGACGGAAAGGTATTAGGAAAAGATATGTCATTTCCCGAAAGTCTTGGTATGATGATTGAGAATCCGGCCTTTTTGCCCAATCTGACAGGATTAGACAATTTAAAGCTTTTAGCGTCTATCAAAAAAACAATAGGTCAAACTGAGATACAGTCTGCAATGCAAAAAATAGGATTAGATCCAGATGATAAGCGGAAATATCGCAAATATTCGCTTGGAATGAAGCAGCGTCTTGGAATAGCTTGCTCAATTATGGAGAATCCACAATTATTGGTCCTGGATGAACCGTTTAATGCTTTAGACAGTACAGGTGAAAAATTGTTGAAAGAAATTTTGAACGACATGAAAAGTATGGATACATTAATTGTATTATCCTGTCATGATAAAGAAACACTGGAGACTCTGTCAGATGAAATTATTTCAGTGGAACAGGGGAGGTTTTTTCATGAAGATTCAGCACAAAAATAGTACAGGGAGAGGAAAGATAGTAGCAGCATTAGTTATATATGGGGTTGTACTTATCGGTGTCGCTAGTCGCTTTATATTTTTAAATACAGAATATCCAAGTCCACAAATCAAAACATATTCTTTAGGTGAAACAATTTGTTTAGGAAATTATAATTTTACACTAAAAGAGTGGAAGTGGCAGGACGGAGAAATAGTGCATGAATTACTTCCCGGATATCATTTAATTAATACTTTTAATGGAAAAGAATACCCAGTTGAGAAAGAAAGGGTAGGACTTGCAACGGTTATTATTGAAAAGACACACGAAGATGATACATATTTGGATTTAACTGATATTACATTCGAATCCGGGGCTTGGGGAAACCAGTGGGATCAAGACATTATGTTTGGTATTAACAAAGGATTGGACAGTCTGCTTTTAGACATGAAAGAAGGAGAATGCAGAGAGATTATATTTCCAATAACAATGGCGGATTTTCATTTTGCGGAGAGTGATTGGAGAGAAATTGACAGGAGAGATTTTTATATCGTATTAGAATATTATCCAGTAAAGTATCAGTTATTGTGTGAAAATTAAGGAACGATAAAGAAATATCATGACAGTATTGCTCGTCATGGTATTTCTTTATCGTTCCTTAAAATATGACAAAATCGTAAAGGACAGGTTTAATCAGAGAGTATTTTGCCGCGATTTTGGCTTTCTTTTCTGGTTTCTTCTATGAACAATTGACGGATCTGCTGAGTAAAGCTCCGGCGTATTGTCTTGTTGTCTGCGTGTTTGCAGTTGTCTTTTACCTGTATCATCTGCCCCCTGGCGGCAGTGATGTATCCGGCGTTGATCTGTTGTCTGCTCGGCTGTCTGTTCATGGGGCGGTCGATTTGCGGCGCTTACGGAAAACACAGGGAGCTGAAAATGAAGTCTTTGTCATCTCGGATGCCTTTGCGATGACCGTATCACAGCACATGGCTGCGAGAATGTATTTCTGGTCGAAAAATATTCATAAAAAATAGTGACAGGATATATAGTTTGACAGGTTTTAATATTAGGATTTCTTAAATAAAATAAGATTGTATGAAATTATAACGGATAACAGGTTCATGAGCAGGATGACGGCTTTATCGCAGATCATGAAAATCATCCACGAACATAATGACGGAGGGGGGATGCTGCAGAAGAGGCATATCAATGGACAGAGATGATTCCCAAAGCGGGTATGGAACGAATAACTTATGAAAACATTTGCATTGCACAGTAATGAAAGGAGAATGGTATTTGAAAAGAAGACTGAAAGGAATATTGTTATCTGTCATGGTGTGTGTGCAGCTTATACTGCCATCTTTGAAAGCGCACGCAGCACAGACAATCTATGAAAATGAGATCGGAACG
This sequence comes from uncultured Lachnospiraceae bacterium, assembly GCA_947178145.1. Classification (GTDB taxonomy): domain Bacteria; phylum Bacillota; class Clostridia; order Lachnospirales; family Lachnospiraceae; genus COE1. The sequence goes on from CAMWXE010000043.1 coordinate 42,880, forward strand.
CAGGACGGTTATAGTTATGAATTATGGAAAGACTATGGCGAGACAAGTATGACTTTGAATGCAGGTGGTACATTCAGCTGTCAATGGAGCAATATCGGAAATGCATTATTCCGAAAAGGCATAAAGTTTGATAATACTAAGACATATCAGCAGATTGGTAATATAGCGATAGATTATGGGTGCAATTTCCAGCCGGATGGCAACGCTTATCTATGTGCTTACGGATGGTGTACAGATCCTCTTGTGGAATATTATATTGTAGAAAGCTGGGGGACATGGCGCCCACCCGGAGCGGAATCCAAAGGAATTATTACAGTTGACGGCGGAACATATGACGTATATGAGACAATACGTGTAGATCAGCCGTCCATCCAGGGAACCACCACGTTTAAGCAATATTGGAGTGTCCGTACATCACCGAGAACCAGCGGAATCATTTCTGTAACGGAGCATTTTAAGGCATGGGAAAATATGGGAATGCCAATGGGAAAATTGTATGAAACAGCCCTGAATGTCGAGGGATATCAGAGCAATGGCTGGGCGGATGTATACGAAAACACAATCAGTATCAGTGGAAACGGATATTTCGAGGAAACAATACAATGTGAGAATATGACACTCACAGGAGCCTATACTGGAAAAATCAATTATCCATTTGATGGGGTGGGCTTGTATGCAAATAACGACGCCTGCTATTATACACAGTATTTTGCATCCAATAACCATAATTTCACTTTAAGAGGATGCTCAAATAATTCAAATATGGCAAAAGTTGATTTGATTATTGGCGGGGAATATAAAGGGACATTTTATTTTGGGGATGAATATCCTGCCGAATATACAATCAGTAATGTCTACCATGGGACAGGCAGCCAGACAGTTGCGTTAAAAGTTACGGATGATAATGGACTTTGGGATGCATATGTTGACTATTTAATAATCAGTTGACAATACATAAAAGCCCCTTACACAGTATGGATGGATACTGGTAAGGGGCTTTCAATGAGCCTTCAAGCGGGGAACTGCAGCCGGATTTGCGCTACTTTTGCTAATGTGTATACAGTGACAAAGCGTTACATAGATTAGTGGAAAATTGTTCACATATTGTGGATAACTTGTGGATAAGTATGTGAATAATATGTGGAAGAGAGTCTGCCGTCCTTTTATTCCAAAAAAATAGTCATTTCGTTCCATTTGTCTGAAAAATATGAGAATTTTACCGATATAATAAACGCATATAACTATTCAGGGAATAACTGGTCTCGTCATCAAGTCATTAGTATTGCTGCGCGGAGGCTTGATGACACGCAGGAATCTGCTTTCTTGTGAACTTTCCAGGGCAATGTGAAGTCTCGCTCTGAATAGTTATATTAAATTATGATACAGTGGGGTAGGTGGTGGATTTTGGACATGACTGTCAACGACAACAAAAACGAGACAAGGAGGGGATTGTTCATCAAGACAAAAAAGCTCATGCTCGATCAGGCTGACATCCTGTATATTGAGAGCAGGGCGAAAAAGGTGGAAATACACATCGCAGGAGCACCGGAAAGCATAGAAATCTATGCGACGATGGAGGAACTCGACGGACAGCTCGGGGAGGGCTTTTACCGATGCCATCGGGCGTACATTGTGAACATGGCGCATATCACGGAGTATGGCAAGGACAGCTTAACCCTCACAAATGGCGATAAGGTCTATGTGGCAAAGAAAAAGTACAGCGAGTTTGTCAAAGCGTATAAGAGCTACTTGCAGAATGGGGGAGTGTCCAGCGTATGATACAAAATATGTCCGGACTTAAAACAAGGGGACATAGGCGGCTCTGACTGACAGAGGAGCCGCCAATCAAATAAGGAACTGTAGAAAAATAAGTGACACATCTTGACTTGTCTATTTCTCCG